>NZ_BCAI01000011.1:0-171957 GCF_001293805.1 Pseudoalteromonas sp. SW0106-04
ATAGCGCCAGCGATACCGAGCAAGGCAATATAGATACCACTGCTCCAAGTTTAGATATTGAACCATTGATCTCAACTGGTGACAGTACACCATTAATTTCAGGTAGTAGTGATGAAATCGGCGCTACCGTCAATATAGTGGTTACAGATGCGGCGGGAGTTACACAAAGTTTAACGGCTATTGTCCAGGCAGATGGTAGCTGGCAGGTGGAGGTGCCACAAGCGCTGGCTGAGGGAGAGTTTGAGGTACAGGCAAGTGTCACTGATGCGGCAGGTAATAGCGCCAGCGATACCGAGCAAGGAGTGATAGATGTCAGTGCGCCGGAGATAACCATAGATCCCCCTGCGATTACCAATGATACAACCCCTGATATAACTGGTACCAGTAGTGAAATAGGCGCTACAGTTATTGTGGTTATCACAGGAGCCGAGGGCAATCGACAAACATTAGAAGCGACAGTTCAGCAAGATGGTAGCTGGCAAGTACAAACTCAACAACCGCTAGGTGAAGGAGTTTACCAAGTGCAGGCGAGTGTGGTTGATGCATCCGGTAACAGTGCCAGTGATACTGCTCAAGGTGAGATAGATACTACGGCGCCAAGTCTGACTCTTAACCCACTTGGCGTCACGAACGATCCCACCCCAGTGATTTCCGGAACAAGTGATGAGATAGGAGCAACGATTGCGGTCGAAGTGGTTGATGCGAATGGCACAACCCAGTCATTCACTGCTGTGGTGCAAAGCGACGGGAGTTGGCAAGTGGAGGTGCCGGCAGAGCTTGCTGAAGGTGGATATCAAGTTGAGGCCAGTGTGACCGATGAAGCCGGAAACAGCGCATCAGCAACGGCAAGTGGAACAATTGACACCAATGCTCCCGATTTAAGCATCGACCCGCTATCACCCACCAATGATGAAATACCGACGATTTCAGGTTCTAGCAGTGCAATAGGCGCTGTCGTAAATTTGACTCTCACCGATGCAAATGGGCAAATACAAATCCTGACAGCGGTGGTGGCGGCAGATGGTAGTTGGCAAGTATCTGCTGCGCAGGCGCTTGCTGAGGGAGTGTTTACCGTTTCAGCGGGTGTTACTGATGCCCTAGGAAATGAAGCGCAGGCAAATGCCCAAGGGCAAATAGATGTTACGGCTCCGACGCTCAGTATTGACCCGCTTGGCGCGCAAAGTGATACCACGCCTATTATTTCCGGTGTGAGTTCGCAAGTGGGCGCAAGCGTGGCTATCGAGGTCACCGATAACGATGGTACGACGCAAACGTTAACAGCGGTGGTGCAAAGCGATGGTCGCTGGCAGGTAGAAGCCTCCCAGCCATTAGCTGAAGGGGATTATACTGTACTTGCATCAGTGACTGATGAAGCAGGGAATAATACCCAAGCGTCAGCGCAGGGCAGTATTGATGCCAGCGCACCGGATTTGACTATCGACAACCCGGGTATAGGCAATGACACGACTCCAATCATTACTGGCAGTAGCTCTGAGGTTGGAGCAACGGTGGCTATCACCGTGGTCGATGCCAGTGGTAATACCCAGACCGTTCAGGCGACGGTGCAAGGTGATGGCACTTGGAGTGCGTCGCTCGCTGCGCCTTTAGCTGAAGGGCAATACACTATCACCGCCGAAGTCAGTGACAATGCCGGTAACCAAGCGAATGATCAAGTCCAAGGTGAAGTGGATATTACAGCACCTACTGTGACTATAGCGCCCGTTGGCAGTGTGAATGATGAAACCCCTGTAATTAGCGGCAGTGCTGAAGGCAATGAGGGGGACGTTGTATCAATTACCGTAGTCGATGCCAGCGGAGATAGCCAGAGTTTTACGGCACTGTTAGCCGGTGATGGCAGTTGGACAGCTGAGGTGCCCACTGCACTTGCTGAGGGGGATTTTGATATTACCGCCAGCATTACTGATGCCGCAGGAAACGAGGGCACCGACAATGAATCTGGTACTGTTGATACTGCCGGTCCAGGGATCACGATTGATCCCGTAGGAGTGATAAGCGATGCGACTCCCGTTATTTCTGGTATATCGGCGGGCGCTGCGCCTGGAGCCGTGGTATCAATAGTCGTGGTTGATGCCCTTGGCAATGTTCAGAACTTGAGCGCCACAATCGGTGCAGACGGTACATGGAGCGTAAACGTTGGTGCAGCGCTGGCAGAAGGAGAGTTTACTATCACAGCCAGCGTTGACGATGGAGCTGGCAACACCTCAACGGATTCTGAGACAGGGGTTATCGATACTCTTGCTCCAAGTGTTGAGATTGACCCACTCGAGCTCACTAACGACAACACGCCTCTTATTTCTGGTGGCTCAAGCGAGGCGAACAGCCAATTAACACTTATCTTTACTGACTCTCAGGGGAACAGTCAAAGCGTAATCACTACCACTGATGCCGATGGGAATTGGCAGGTATCCGCTCCTTCAGCGTTAGCCGATGGTACTTATACCGTGGCCGCGACCATTGTTGATGATGCAGGCAATACGGGTACTGATTCACAAAGTGCTGTAATTGATACTATTGGCCCTGAGTTGACCATAGTGCCATCGTTTCTGTTGGGTAACCTTGTTTCCTTGTCTGGTACTTCGGATTTGCCCGCAGGCAGTGAAGTCACCATCACAGAACACCTAGTCGGAGGAGGGATTGGTGCAACGTACACAGCGATCACCGATGCGGATGGCAATTGGACTTTGGTTAATCTGACGGTGCCGCTTTTGACATTAGCCTATGTGACTGCTTCAGCCTCTGATGCCGCTGGTAATTCGACCACCATCAGTACACTCGATTTTGATAATGAACCACCTGTCCTTAGCATTGATACCCTTGGCTTAACTAATGACAGCACGCCAGTCATCAGTGGCACAACGGATGTGGCAGATGGCACAGTGGTAGAGGTGATAGTGACCGATGCGTTCGGTGACCAGCAAACCCTGCAAGCGTCTACCTCAAATGGAAACTGGTCTGTGGCTGTGCCTACGGCGCTGGCTGAAGGTGGTTTTACTGTAGCAGCGGCAGTACGTGATGACGTTGGCAATCTAACCGAAGTGAGCGCAACCGGTGAGGTGGATACTACCGCCCCTAGCCTGAGTGTGAACGTGCCTGCAAATGGCAATGACAATACCCCGCTTATCTCAGGGAACAGTGATGAAATAGGTGCTACTGTCTCAGTCACAGTCACTGACGGTAATGGTGATAGCCAGAATATTTCAACCGTTGTCGCAGCCGATGGCACTTGGTCTATGACGCCTTCGGCGTTATCTGATGGCACCTTCTCCGTGAGTGCAACGATCATGGATGATGCGGGCAATACCACCACAGTGTCTAGCACCGGAAATATTGACACTCAAGGAGTGAGTGTCACCCTTGACCCATTGGGATTAGGGAACGATGCTACACCGCTGCTGAGCGGTACTTCCAGTGAAATAGGCAGGGAAGTGAGTATTAGTGTGCTGGATAACAACGGTGATACTTACACACTCAGTGCGACGGTAGACGGCAGTGGTAATTGGTCGGTGTCTGCCCCCAGCCTGGCTGAAGGAGATTACACCGTAACCGTCAGTGCTTCTGATGCTGCTGGCAATAGCAGCAGTGCAAGCGACACTGGCACCATAGATACCATTGCACCGACAGTAAGCATTGATGCAAGCAGCGTAGCACTAACCAATGACAACACCCCGCAAGTCAGTGGCTCTTCAAATGAAGCGAATGCTCAAGTGAGTGTGCAATTTGTTGATGATGCGGGCACTATCCATACGGTGACCACCAACACAGATAACAACGGTGATTGGTCTATTAGCGCCAGCGCAGTACTAGTCGATGGTCAATATACGGTGACCGCAAGTGCTACCGACCAAGCGGGTAATACCGGCAGTGCTGTGGATAGCGGTATCATAGATACAACTCCCATTAGCTTTGAGGTCACTGATTTTGACCCCGGCATTTTGGGTTTAGTGCTACCGTCAGCGGAAGGCACAGCACCTGCAGGTACAGAGATCTACATTGTTGGCTCTAGCTTAATTGGTGTTGGCCTATTGGGTATTGACTTGGATGTTCTAAATACTTACCCGAGTACAACCACTGACGCTAGTGGGGACTGGGGATATACTCTCTCATTACTTGATTTAGATTTACTCAGTGGTGAGGATTATTATTTCGTGACCATTGATGATGCGGGCAACTATTTAGTAAAAGATACCAATAATCAGGTGTTTGATAGTGGCTCTATTTATGAAAACTCCTCAGCAGAGCAACCTTTAGAGATCAGCGCTTCCGCTCAAGAGGTGGTGGTTGAAGAAACTGATAGTCAAAGCCATTATGCCAGTGTTGAGACTCTGGATTATGAGGCTGTAAGTTTGAGCTTAAATAATGAGCAGTTTACCGAGTTTAACCAAGTAAAAGAAATCACAGTCAGTGCCGAGCAAGCTATCAGTGAATCGGGCTTGTTAGGAGCAGAGTCAATTTTGGATAATCCCGGTGAGGCAGAAGAAGTATTAGCTCAATTTGATGATTTAGCCTCAGAGCAAACAGTAACAAGTGAGGAGCATGGCTTTGGAGGAGCCTCGCATTATGCCACTGTTGGCGAAGATGAAGTGCTCAAAGCGATGCTGGATAGCTCAGGCAAAGGCGAATTATAAAAGACAAAAAAGGGAGCTCAGGCTCCCTTTTTCAAATCAATATTTAGCTTAGTAGGTTCAGGCTTTTAAATTCTTTACGATTTTATTTTCGCTGCGGTCAATCCCACCGTCGGCAGCATAGGTTAATGAACTTGGTGCGCCGATAAGAATATCTTTGAGTTGTTTGACCGTGAGTTGAGCATTATGAGCAGCTTGGGCGTTCACTTGATTTTGCTGTTTGCATTTTAGCAATAAAGTCTGTGCATGCTCTATCATCTCTTGGTGCGGCGCTAATACCTCTTGCTCTTGCGCTTTCAATAGCTGAGCAATATGCTGGTCTTGTTGCTGAATTTGAACAAGCGCTTGCTCTTTTCTAGGCGTTAATTCCTTCAGCTCATCACCACTGCGCCCAGCAATAGCGCTCAGCTCGTCTTCAAGTAGCTGTAGCAAGTTTTGTAAACTTGAGAGCTGTTGGCCGAGAGCTACACTAAGTGCTGAATCAGCCATACAAATCGAACTCAAACGCAGCGATGTTTTTAGCAAGCTTTTCGCTATCTACTTGATATTTTCCTTCACTGATAGCTTGCTTTAATTCGTCAACCTTTTGTTGATCGAACCCTGATGAGCGCTCAGCTTTTTCTTGCAAAGACTTCATTTGCTTTGCTTGTGGGGTAAGGCTTACTGAATCTGCTGCAGCCTTAGTACTGGCTTTTGCATTTGCCTCATTACCTTGAGTTTGCGTTTGGTTGAGCTTTTGTTGCTCCACTTTATTTTGTGGTGTGTTGTACACCGAGCCTTGCTGGCCTTTGTTGACTTGATTCACCATCACTAATTACCTAAGCTATATTGACCTTTGCATTGTTTATCGGCCATTCTAGCCAATACTTTAGCATAAAATTTAAATATTAACCGCCACGGTTTCCACTGCTGTTACTTTGGCATTGATCAGCCGGCCAGACTTTACATTACGCACGCGAATATTATCGCCGACACCGCCATCTTCTAGCGCTTCTCCAGATGTTTTTATAGTGAGTCCGTTAAAGCGGGCAATAATGCTCACATTATCGCCCTTACACACCATGCACAACTGATTCATACTAATTGGCAATCCTCTGCGAATACTGCGTTTACTACGGCTGCCGACAATAACTTCTGGCTGCTCTATGTAGCGAGCGCGAACAAAATGTTGCGGACGCTGCTCCGTAGTTAAATCATCAGCACTAATAATTTGCCCACGGGCAATGTGATCATTGGCGACCACGATAGTAGAGAGCTTACTGATGCGTACATGGACATACTGACTCCAAAGAGCAGGACTTGGACACTTAAGTTTTACTGTTACCTGCCGATTAAATGGCGGAGCGCTAGCCGTAGAGGCTTGCGGTGTTACTGCACACTCTCTAGGACCGATGCGCGCATCTAAGTCCATCGCTTGCACTTGCAGCTCTTGATCGGGCTGAATGTGCGCTTGCTCTGTGATGTATTGCTCAGCAAGCGTTTGCAAAGCGTGGCGATCATAGCGCTGTTGTTGGCTGTTGTTTGCCTCAGCCGTTGAGCTTATTAATACACCGGCTATTAACCATAAGCTTTGGAAAAGTTGAATTTTTTTGAACATACTCACCATGTTTCGACTATGCTTATTGGGTAAAACAGGGTATAACTACGAAGCGTCAAAAACTGGGCGTTCTAGCGTAGTTATACTAACGTATGAAGCTAAGAAGCAAAATGCGTTCCTATTTGGCGCGAGTGTGCGAAGTTGTAAATTAATGCTAGGAGAATCCGATGGCTGGCATTTTAGATTCTGTCAATCAACGAACCCAACTTGTGGGTCAAAACCGCCTTGAATTATTGCTGTTTAAACTAAAAGGACGCCAGCGGTTCGGGATCAACGTTTTTAAAGTTAGAGAAGTCCTTCAGTGTCCACCACTAACAAATATGCCGAAGACGAATTCTTATATTCGTGGGGTTGCGCATATTCGTGGACAAACCATTTCTATCATCGATTTGTCTATGGCTGTGGGCGGTCCGGCCATCACTGATATTGAAAATTGCTTTATTATTATCGCCGAATATAACCGCTCTGTGCAGGGGTTTTTGGTGGGTGGCGTTGAGCGTATCGTCAATATGAACTGGGAAAAGATTATGCCACCGCCGTCAGGTGCGGGGCGCTATTCTTACCTTACCGCAGTGACTGAGATTGATGACGAGCTCGTAGAAATCTTGGATGTCGAAAAAATTCTTGCAGAGATCAGCCCTGTTAATACCGAGGTCAGCGAGGGCATTGCCTCAGATGGCGAGATGCAGAAAGATCTCGGTGAGCGTATTGTGTTTATTGCCGATGACTCTGCCGTGGCGCGTAATCAAGTAAAGCGGGCGCTAGAGCCTCTCGGGGTGCAAACTGAGCTGGCGAAAAATGGTAAAGAGGCCCTGCTGCGATTAAAAGAAATAGCGAAGCTCGACTGCAAAGATGATATCACTGAGCGAGTGGCGTTACTGATATCGGATGTGGAAATGCCAGAGATGGACGGCTATACCTTAACAGCAGAGGTCAAAGCGGATCCGAAGCTGGCACCATTGCATGTGATACTGCACACCTCTTTAAGTGGCGTATTTAACCATGCGATGATAGAAAAAGTTGGGGCGGATGATTTTATTGCCAAATTTAACCCCGACGAACTGGCTACAGCAGTTAAAAAGTGGGTGCATTGTGATTAATGCCGCCTTGTCTTGTAACCGCTTCAAGTGAGTTAGGTGAGAGTAATTTGGAAAATAAGCATTTAGAGCTCGGTGAATACAACCAGTTTCGTGCATTTTTAGAACAGCAGTGTGGCATTGTGCTGGGTGATAACAAACTTTACTTAGTTAAAAGTCGCTTGGCTCCGCTGATGGCTCGCTTTAGCGTTGAATCTTTGTCGCAGCTGGTTAGCAAAACGTTGAGTCCGCATGAGCGGCAACTTCGTGCCGCTGTTGTTGATGCCATGACCACCAATGAAACATTGTGGTTTCGCGACTCTTATCCGTTTGAATTATTGAAGACAAAGCTCTTACCTGAGTGCAAAGATTTACGTCGGCCGGTAAAAATTTGGTCGGCGGCCAGTTCTTCAGGGCAAGAGCCCTACTCAATAGCGATGTCAGTGGCCGAATATCAGCAGTCTCGCCCAGGTCAACTGTCCTCGGGAGCGCAAATAATCGGTACGGATATCTCTAATACCATGCTCGATATTTGTAAAAATGCTGAGTATGACTCATTGGCATTGGCTCGGGGACTCAGTGCTGAAAGACGCAAAAAGTTTTTTAGCGATAGCGGCAACGGTATGGCTAAAGTTAATGACAATGTAAAACGTATGGTGAGCTTTCGCCATTTGAATTTATTGGATTCATATGCGTTGCTGGGTAAGTTTGACATTATCTTTTGTCGCAACGTCCTTATTTATTTTTCTCCGGAAGTAAAAGCCAAGATCATTGGTCAATTCGCGCAAGCGCTTAACCCTAAGGGATATTTGTTTTTAGGAGCGAGTGAATCAATGACAGGCTTGAGTACCGAGTTCGATATGATCCGTTGTAATCCCGGTATCATCTACCAAAAAAAGTCATAAATACATAACCTTACAATCTATGGTCTAAAAATTGCTGTAGCCCCTCTAAGAGAGTCAAAAATTTGGAGAGGCTATGGCTATCAGTTTTGATAAAGCATTTGGTATTCATCCCCAAGCAATGCTCGTTCGCTCGCAAAGGGCTGAGCTATTGGCGTCGAATATTGCCAATGCAGACACCCCTGGCTATAAAGCGAAAGACATTGATTTTGCCAGCGCATTAAAAGCGGCAAACAATCGGCAGTTAAGCGGCAATAGCTTAGCTCGCACCCATCCGGAACACCTCCAAGCAAGTACCCAAATGAGTATGGGTGAAGCAAAATTTCGTGTTCCAAATCAACCAGATACAGGCGATGGTAACTCTGTTGATGTACAGGTGGAACGGAACTTGTATACACAGAACGCTATAGAGTATCAGGCCAGCTTACGCTTTATGAACGGCAAGATTTCCGGTCTTAAGAAAGCCCTAGGTGGTCAAGGAGCATAATCATGAGTTTATTTAATGTTTTTGATGTTTCTGGTTCGGCCATGAGTGCACAAAACGTGCGCTTAAATACCACGGCCAGTAACTTAGCAAATGCAAACTCGGTTAGCTCCTCAGTGGAGCAGACATATCGCGCTCGCCAACCCGTTTTCGCTGCTCAGTTGCAGCAAGCGGTAGGCAAACAGCAAGGTGAGTCTGTGGGAGTGAAAGTCCTGGGTGTAGTCGAGAGTGACAAACCGTTGCAAATTGAATACAACCCAGGTCACCCGATGGCGGATGAGAACGGCTATATCTATAAACCCAATGTCAATGTGGTTGAGGAAATGGCAAACATGATTTCGGCGTCACGCTCCTATCAAACGAATGTGCAAATAGCCGACTCTGCTAAGCAAATGCTAACGAGAACGTTGCAGCTTGGTAAGGGTTAAAGCGAGGATAGAGCATGAACAATAATGTGCAATCAGCAACGGGTCTAGGCTCCCTGTATTGGGATAACCAAAATAAGGCGCCGGAAGAAAAGAGCGATGAGCTCACCCAGGAAGATTTTTTCAGCCTGCTGACTCAGCAGTTGTCCTATCAGGATCCGAGCAAACCTGCGGATAATGACCAGATGATTGCGCAGATGACTAATTTCACCATGGCTGAGGGGATCTCAAAGCTCAATGAGAATTTTAACTCTTTGGCTGCGTCAATGACATCTAACTCGGCGCTGCAGGCGTCAACGCTAGTCGGGAAAAAGGCGTTGTTGGAGTCTGAAACTATCGAGTTGTATAGCGGTGAAGTGAGTAAAGGGACTGTTCTTGCTAAAGAGCCTGTTGATAATTTAAGCCTCACTATTAAAGACGATAAAGGTCAGGTGGTTGAGGTGGTTGATTTAGGCTCGCAACCTGCTGGTGCAATTCGCTTTGAATGGGACGGTCTCGACAAAGACGGCAATCCGTTTCCTCCTGGTGAGTACGACATTGTGGCAGAGGGCAGCATCAATGGTGAATACAGCTCTTTACCTATGGCAACATTCAAAAATATTGAAAGCGTTAATATCAACGGCGCGAATGGGATCATCGTGAACACCAAAGAGGGCGCAGTGAAGCTCGCTGAGGTGGCTGAGATTTCAGTGTAAAGCATTTGCCTGCGGGCAGTTATTACGAAGAGGTGAAACATGAGTTTCAATATCGCTTTAACAGGGTTGGCAGCAGCCCAAAAAGACTTAGATGTGACCGCAAACAACATTGCGAACGTCAATACCACAGGTTTTAAAGAATCCCGCGCAGAGTTTGCTGATGTGTATGCGGCATCAGTATTCAGTGGCGGTAAAACGAAGAACGGTGATGGTGTACAAACCACTATGGTCGCGCAGCAGTTTCACCAAGGTTCTTTGAAGTTCACGTCAAATGCACTGGATTTAGCGATTACCGGTGAAGGTTATTTTGCCATGGCTGATGATTTAGCCTCGCAAGACTTTACCTATACGCGAGCTGGGGCGTTCAAGCTTAATGATGATAACTTCGTAGTCGATGCTAAAGGTAACTTACTGCAAGGTTTCCCAACAGATGCGGTAACCGGTGATACCACTTCGGTGAGTTTGAGTACGGCCAACCCGATTCAAATACCTGATTCATCAGGCTCTCCAAATGCGACAGATAATGTCTACAGCTCGTTTAACTTGGATGCAGGCGCCACGGTGCCAACGGTAACGCCATTTAACCCAAGTGACTCGGCCACCTATAATTCGTCAACATCAACAACGGTCTATGACTCTCTGGGTGAGCCCCACGTGCTGCAGTTTTTCTTTGTAAAAACGGCTTCCAACGAATGGGATGTGCGCGCCACCGTCGATGGCACTGAAGTGGATAACGCGGGTAACGCAGGTGCAGGCCCCATCACCCAGTTTACTTTTGATGCAGCGGGTTTACCATTGCAAACAGATGGCACGCCCAATACCGGCGCGACGTTTAACCCAATGACGTTATCGGGTGCTAACCTTAGCGCCAGCGGTATTTTGACCAACGGCGCCCAGTTTAATGATATTAACTTAAATTGGCGTGATGAAGCTGCGACGGGTAACAAGCTCCCAACCCAATTCTCTAGCCGCTTCGAGGTGAAGGCGTTGGAACAAGATGGTTCGACCGTGGGCCGCTTATCTAATATTGAAATCGGTAGTGATGGTAAGTTAGTTGCCTCATATAGTAATGGCGACTCTACCTTCTTAGGTCAGGTTGCGATGGTCCGTTTCCCTAACTCTCAGGGCTTGCAGCAGGTAGGTAATACCAGCTGGAAAGAGAGCTTAGACTCTGGTGAGCCCATCGCCGGTGAGCCAGGAACCGGGACCTTGGGCACGATTAATTCCGAAGCGTTGGAGCAATCGAATACCAACCTTACTAATGAACTAGTTGATTTAATCAGTGCACAACGAAACTTCCAGGCTAACTCTCGGGCGTTAGAGGTGAACTCAACGCTGCAACAGAATATCCTGCAGATCCGATAAGAAAAATTCTACTAGGCCACCTTTGGGTGGCCTTTTTTTCATCTCTCTAATCTCTCCTTTTTAATAACTCCCTTTTTTCTGGTATCAATCTTGCTTTAGTCAATATAACGACGATTTTAAGGAGCAAGCCAATGGACAAGATGCTGTACATTGCCACCTCAGGAGCTAAGCAAAGCCTATTGGGGATGGGGGTTAAAAGTAACAACCTTGCCAATGCTAACACCACAGGCTTTAAAGCCGATATCGCTCAGGCACGCTCGATGCAGGCCTTTGGTGAAGGGCTGCCGACACGCGTTTTTGCTCTACAAGAACGCGCAGGGACCAACACCACAGCCGGCGGTATTTCTGAAACCGGTCGCGACTTAGACATTGCTATGAGTGAGCACGGTTGGCTGACGGTATTAGATGATGCTGGTAACGAGGCCTATACCAAAGCTGGTTCATTGAAAATGACCCAAGAGGGGATGCTACTCGATAGAGATGGCCGTCAAGTTGTTGGCGAAGGGGGGCCTGTTATCCTGCCTGTTCCGATTGAGAAAATAAGTTTCAGCAAAGACGGCACCATTCAAGTTCGCCCTCAAGGCGCACCGGCCAACTTTCTTGAAGAAGTGGACAGATTGCAAATTGTTGAGGCCACAGGGCATCAGGTGGAAAAGGGCAACGACGGTCTGTTTCGACCCGTAAATGGCCAACAACTTGATGTTTCTGAAAATGTATCAATCATGTCAGGGGCTCTCGAGATGTCGAATGTCAATCCTGTACATGAGATGGTCGATATGATCAGCCATCAACGTCAGTTTGAATTACAAGTCAAGCTAATGAAAACCGCCGAAGAAAATGACCAGCGTGCTGAGTCATTGCTACGGATTATGTAACATTAGCGAGGAGTCACTACTATGAACCCAGCATTGTGGATCAGTAAAACCGGGCTTGACGCCCAACAGACCGATATTTCGGTTATTTCCAACAACTTGGCCAACGCCAGCACGGTCGGTTACAAGAAGAGCCGCGCCGTGTTTGAAGATTTGTTGTATCAAAATATCAACCAACCTGGCGGGCGCTCTTCACAAGATACAGAGATGCCTTCGGGGTTGATGCTTGGCGCCGGTGCCAAGGTGGTTGCTAACCAGAAGAATTTCTCCCAGGGCAATATGCTAAGCACGGAGAACTCCCTCGACTGGATGGTTCAAGGACAAGGCTTTTTTGAGGTGTTGCTCCCTGATGGCAATATTGCTTACAGCCGTAATGGTCAATTCACGACCGACGAAGACGGTCGTATCGTCACCAGTGGTGCTGGTTTTCCGGTGCAACCAGAAATGAACGTGCCCGATGACGCGCAGTCTATTACTGTGTCGCAAGACGGAGAGGTTTCGGTGCGCGTAGCCGGGCAGGCGGACAATGTGGTGATTGGTCAGTTGGTGATCAGTGACTTTATTAATCCATCAGGGCTTGAACCTATGGGCCAAAACCTTTACACCGAAACCGCTGTCAGTGGCGCTCCGGTGCAAGGTAACCCGGGAGTAGACGGCTTGGGTATTATTGTTCAAGGAGCATTGGAAACCTCGAACGTCAATGTGACCGAAGAGCTGGTCAACTTAATTGAGACACAGCGTGTTTATGAGATGAACTCTAAAGTGATTTCATCTGTAGACCAGATGCTCAGCTATATTAATCAGCAGCTATAAGTGGGGGCATTATGATTAGGCCAATTGCACTATCAATTACTTTTGTACTTGCTACAGGGTGTGTTTCTACACAAAACTCCCATGTTGTCGAAAACGACCCTTACTATGCGCCGATGTATCCGCAGGAAGCAACACAAAACATGACCCAAAGTGGCGGCCTTTTCAATCCCGTATTGGCGAACGATTTGTATGCCGATAAGAAAGCGTTGCGTACTGGAGATATCATTACTGTGGTACTGCGTGAGTCAACGCAAGCATCAAAAACGGCAAAAACGGAAACTGACAGGGAGACCGAGCTGGGGTTAGAGCCGGTTATTGGTTTAGGCGGCAATCCGGTCAATATCGGTGGAGATAGCATTCAAATGGGTGTGAACTCAGATGCTTCGTTCACCGGCGACGCTAAATCTAATCAATCCAATAGTTTGTCAGGCAATATTTCCGTGAATGTGATGCGTGTGCTGCCCAATGGTAACCTGGTGATTCGTGGCGAAAAATGGTTAACGCTCAATACTGGGCAGGAGTTTATTCGCTTAGAAGGCATTGTTCGCCCAGCTGATGTGAGCTCCGAAAACACTGTAGAAAGTAGCCGTATCGCTAATGCGCGTATTCAATATTCTGGCAAAGGCGAGCTGCAAGAAACGCAAAGTGCCGGTTGGCTATCACGGTTCTTTATGAGCACTTTGTTCCCATTCTAAGGAGTCCAGTCATGAAATGGTTAAACCTTATCGTGTTCTGCATGGCGTTGACTAGCTGGCAAAGTTTTGCCGAGCGTGTCAAAGATGTGGCCATGGTTGAGGGCGTACGTAGTAACCAATTAGTGGGTTATGGTCTAGTTGTGGGTCTGCCTGGCACGGGAGAGAAAAGCCGCTTTACCGAACAAAGCTTTAAAGCGATGTTGAATAACTTTGGCATTACTTTGCCGGCCAACCTTAAGCCAAAGATAAATAATGTTGCAGCGGTTGCCGTTCATGCGGATATGCCGGCGTTTATCAAACCCGGCCAGAGTATGGATGTCACTGTCTCTTCAGTAGGCAGTGCCGAGAGCCTACGCGGTGGTACCTTATTGCAAACCTTTTTGAAAGGTGTCGATGGTAATATTTATGCTATTGCTCAAGGTAGTTTAGTTGTCAGTGGATTAGGCGCGCAAGGGCTTGATGGCTCACGTGTGGTGGTCAATACGCCAACTGTGGGGCGAATTCCTAATGGCGGCATTGTCGAGCGCGCGATCCCAAGCCCCTTTACCCAAGGGGATTACATTACCTTTAACCTTAATCGCCCTGACTTTACTACCGCGAAGCGCTTGTCCGATACCATTAATAATCTCGTCGGGCCGAATACCGCAATGGCAATGGACGCGGCGTCAGTGCGCGTAACTGCCCCACGTGATGTTTCGCAACGAGTCGCTTATTTATCGACGCTGGAAAACCTTGAATTCACTCCTGCCGATAATGCTGCGAAAATCATTGTCAACTCCCGTACCGGTACCATAGTGATTGGCAAAAATGTCAAGTTACAGCCAGCGGCTATTACCCATGGCGGGCTCACGGTGACCATCGCCGAAAATGCAGAAGTGTCGCAGCCTAATGCATTGGCCGAGGGTGAGACGGTGGTTACCAATCAAAGTATTATTGATGTGCGTGAAGACGACTCGCGTGCCTTTGTTTTTGACCCCGGGGTGAGTTTAGACGACCTTGTGCGCGCGATTAATGAAGTGGGCGCCGCACCTGGAGATTTAATGGCCATCCTTGAGGCGTTAAAAGAGGCTGGTGCTATTAATGGTCAGTTGGTGGTCATTTAAATCTGATACTGCAACAGCAAACCCCAAGTGCCCAAAGCCTTGGGGTTTGCTGTTTTTATAGCCATCTAAGTTCTTGTTAATCAGAACTATAAAGTCAGTGGTACGTTTTTTGCTTTAGTTTATTCATCTAGTCATAACTTTGTCAGTCTTATGGATGCTAACCAACTGCAAACGCAAAGCGTCTTCGATCTCAATAGCTTAGATAAGCTTCGTCAAGATGCGTTAAAACAGCCTGCCGGCAGCGACGGCGAGCGCGCGGCCCTAAAGCAAGCAGCGCAGCAGTTTGAGTCTATCTTTACGCAAATGCTGCTCAAAAGCATGCGCAAAGCCAATGAAGCCTTCGAAGACGAAGACAGTCCGTTTAATGCCAGCAGCGTTAAATACTTCCAAGACATGCATGATCAGCAGCTTTCCAGTGAGTTATCGGCGAATGGCTCACTGGGCTTGGCCGATTTGATTGTGCAACAGTTATCCCCACAAAAAGACAGCTATATGCCTGCGTCAGCTTTGCGTGATGCGCGGTTAAACAACGCGCAAGTGAAAACCCAAGAACAACACACTGAGGCATCTCCTATCACTCACAAAGCCGATTTCGCCAATGCCAAGGAGTTTGTCGAAGGGGTGTGGGACGTTGCCCGTGAAGCGGCTGGTAAAATCGGTGTGCACCCCGGTGTTATGGTTGCTCAAGCAGCATTGGAAACTGGTTGGGGCAAGCACATTATTAAAACTGCGAGCGGCGAAAGTTCGAACAATTTATTTAATATCAAAGCGCACCGTGACTGGCAGGGGGAAGCGACTGTTAAACCAACATTAGAGTATGAAGGAGGAGTTGCGGTTCAGCGTAAAGAACCGTTCCGAGTGTATGACTCTATTAAACAAAGTTTCGATGATTTTGTCTCATTTTTAAAAACTAATCCCCGTTACCAGCAGGCTTTAGATGTGGCCGATAAGCCTCATCAGTTTATCGACGCTATACAACAAGCTGGCTACGCCACCGATCCACAGTATGCAGAGAAAATTAAACGTGTGTTAGGGCAAAGCGAATTACGCGCCCTAGCCGGTGATCTGCTAAGGCAAGGAGAGTAGATCATGTCATTTAACCTACTAAACATTGCCAGTTCAGGCATTCGTGCCAATACTGAGCTGCTTAATACTACCAGTAAAAATATTGCCAATATTAATACCGAAGGCTACGTGCGCGAGCGTACAGAGCATGGCACCACCTTCGACAATCAGGTTGGCCGTGGGCAAACCTATCGTTTGCTCAATGAGTTTGCACAACAGCAACTCAATAGAGATACCTCTAATCGCTCCTTCTTTGAGCGCTTTATGGAGGAAGCACAGCGTATTGATAGCCAGTTCTCTGAGGAGTCCAATAGCCTGTCTACGCAAATCAATGGCATGTTTAATAATTTGCAAGAGGCGCTGAATCAGCCCTCTAACAATGTTACCCGCTCGTTGTTCTTCACCAACGCGGAAAACTTTGTTAATCAGATGGATAGGTTGTCAGGGATTGTGTCGCAACAAAAGAGTGTGGTGAATGATCAGCTTGGGATCCTTGCTGATGAAGCCAATGGCTTAATTGAGAAAATTAGTGAGCTGAACAACCAAATTACCGCTGTTCATGGCAAGAAAGATCAAGCTGATGCCAGCTCGGTCTATAACGAGCGCGACAAAGCGATTAAAGATCTTTCAGAGCTAATGAACCTAGAAACACTTGACGGACCTCATGGTGAAAAATTGGTGTTCATGTCCACAGGTGAAGCCTTGGTTATGGAAAATGGTAGCTTTAACTTGTTCTCGTTAAATGGCGACCCAGATCCGAACCTTAAGGAACTTCGCCTTGATGTGACCTCCGGGCAAGCCAATAGCTTAGAGATTGATACCAACAGCTTAAAAGGCGAGATTGGTGGCCTGCTGGCTTATCGAGATGAGGTACTTACACCGGCGCAAAATCAGCTAGGACAAATGGGCTTATCATTAGCCGACGCCTTCAATCAGCAAAACCGCTTGGGGATGGACGCCATCGGTGAAATAGGCGGTGATCTGTTCACTTTGCCCACCGTCAACGGCTTACCATTTGCCGCTAATGCGGGGTCGGGCAATTTGCAGGCTGGTTTAGAGCAGGGAATGGGCAAAGAGATTCCGGCAACGGATTTCCGTGTTACCTTTACTTCGCCAACAACCGTAGAGATAGTGCCCCTTAATAATAAAGGTGAGCCTATCGGTACGCCGTCGACGGCCAACGTAACGGCTGGAGTGATAGACTCAACCACAGTAACAAGTGGCGAGTCTTATGGCTTAGATATTGATGTGACTGGTGCGCCAGCGGCGGGAGATAGCTTTGATATCAAGTTAAATGCCTTTGCAGCCAGTAATGTTGGGTTGGCAACTACGCGGCCAGAAAAGCTGGCATTAGCGTCGCCAATTCGCACCGAAACAGCGTTAAATAACGTCAGTGAAGCGGCAATTTCTCCCGGTTCGGTGACTGATATTGCCAACTCAACCGGCATCACTGTGGGCCCGCCGCCAAGCTTAACGAACGGGCCAATCAGCTTGCAAAAAACAGGTAATCCTAACGAGTACACGATTACCGATGGCAATGGCACAACGACTTTTACCATTACACCGCCTGCTGAAAATATGCTCGCTCAAGCAGGAGCACCGTACGCAAACTATGGCTTTGACTTTAATATTGAAGGCAACCCGGCTGCAGGTGATACGTTTAGCCTCGAGTTTAACACCGGGGGTTTTGACGATAACCGTAATGGCCTGGCACTCGCTGGGTTACAAAGCGAAGAGTTAGTGCGAGAAAATGTGCTCAGCAGTGGCAGCGCCGATAATCTCAAAACATTCAACCAAGCATTCGCAGGTATAGTGACTGATATAGGGATTGTAACTAGCCAAGCACAAACCAGTCATGCGGCTTTCTCTGCGTTGGAGGAGCAATCGAACGCTTGGTATGAGTCGATGTCAGGTGTCAATTTAGATGAGGAAGCGGCTAATTTACTGCGCTTTCAACAAAGTTATGCGGCATCAGCGCGAGTGCTTTCTACAGCACAAACGGTGTTTGATAGCCTGCTTAGCTCCGCGAGGTAAATAATATGCGTTTATCCAATAATCAAATTTATCAAAAAGGCTTAACCAGTATTTTAGAAAACCAGGTTAAGGTTGCCAAAGCACAAGAGCAGATCAATACGCAAAAGCGCGTGTTAACTGCATCCGACGATCCATCTGCGACAACGCGAGCCATGCTATATGGTGATGCTATTGCCAGTAACGAGCAATACACCAAGAACCTTAATTTGCTCAACAGTCGTTTAGAGACAGAAGACAGTGTCCTTAAAAACATTAAAGACTCTATTCAACGTGCTAATACGCTTACCGTACAGGCTGGTAATGGTGCATTAACAGAGCAAGACCGTAAAGGTTTAGCGGAAGAGTTAAAAGCCATCCAGGCTAACTTGCTTGATTTGATGAATGCCAAGTCTGAAGACGGTAAGTTTATCTTTTCTGGCTATCAAGATAACAACCAGAGTTACCAGTTTAATAGTGCAAGTGGGCGTTACGAGTATGGTGGCGACCAAGGCCAACATAAAGTCACGGTTGCCGAAGGGGTGAGTATTAAATCATCAGACAACGGTTTCGATGTTTTTGAAAAAGTACCCACGCGTTTAAATGTTGATAGCAATACAGCTACGCCCGGCGGCGGTGTGACTTCGGCAACAGTGTATGTGAACGAACAAAACGCTTTTGACCAATTTCATAAACAAAATTACAACTCAGACCCAGCCGCTGGCGCAACCGCCAACACGATGACGGTGGATATCACGGCCGGTCCTCCCGATAGCTATCAAATACTGCAAGACGGGGCGCCATTAACGCCTGCGGTTACTGGGACCTACACTCCCGGCGAGCCGATTAAGTTTGCCGGTATGGAAATTGATATTCAAGGCGCAGCTCCTGGACAGGCGACCTTCGATTTGGCCCCGCCGGGGCGAGACAACGTGCTTAATACCCTTGAGGATTTGATTAATGGGATCACCACACCTGGATTAGGTATTGAGGATTACCAACAAGTTTTGGCCGATGGTTTGGTGCAGTTAAGTAGTGCACAAAACCAGGTATCACTTACCCAAGCAGGTTTAGGTGGACGCCTTAATACGGCTGAACGTATTGAGTTTTCCAACGCCGATGTTGATATTAATAACAAAGAAGCAAAAGCTGATCTTGTTGAAGTGGATATGGCTGAAGCGGTGACCGAGTTAACTCGTCATGAGACTGCGCTGCAGGCTTCGCAGGCCACTTTTAACCGCTTGTCGAACTTATCCTTATTTGACTATATCGGTTAGTTGAGGTTGCTATTTGTGGTTGGGGCCGTAAGGCCCTTTTTTATTATTTGTTCCTATAACTATTTGCTCTTCTCCTGCCTCAAAGTTACCAACTTATAAGTAAAGTCATTAATTTTTATATTTAAATTCATAGTGTTGAAAAAAAGTATAAAAAAATACTAAAGGAAAAAAGTGCTCGCCCGATAACCTAAGTAACTTAGCAAAACGTCAAAAAACAAGCTTTCGCTTAGTAATTGACAGTTTGAGAGTAAATTCAAAGTTTACTGTGGGAGAAATGACATGGCACTTTATGTAAATACTAACGTAAGTTCACTGAACGCCCAGCGTCAGTTAATGAATTCAGGTAACGAGTTAGACACCTCGTTCAAGCGTTTATCATCAGGTTTTCGTATCAACAGCGCGGCTGACGATGCGGCAGGTCTACAAATTAGTAACCGTTTAGGTTCACAAATCATGGGTCTGAACCAAGGTAACCGTAACGCCAATGATGGTATCTCTTTAGCACAAACCGCTGAAGGGGCGATGGACGAAGTAACCAGTATGTTCCAACGTGTTCGTACCCTAGCGCAGCAAGCAGCAAACGGCTCCAACACTGATGAAGACCGTTTAGCACTGCAAGAAGAAATTCGCGCGTTAATGAGTGAGGTTAACCGTGTTGCAGAAGACACCACATTTGGTGGTACAAACCTTCTTGACGGAACGTATGAGGCAAGCTTCCAAGTAGGTGCTGATGCGGTACAAACCATTGGCTTCAGTATGAAAAATGTGGGCGGCACGGCGGCAGCCAACTCGCTAACAGCAAATGGTGGTTTTACATTATCGGGTATCGCAGGGATCGCTTCAGCCGTAACTGGCGAAGTGTTGTCAGCTAACCTTGAGGGTTTAAGTGAGGCAACAACAGGTGTTTCAGGCGCAGGTGAAACCTTCGCTGCTAACTTCACAGAAACAGGTATTAGTGTTTCTAGCCAGGCGAACGCACAAGTTGTTATGGCGGGTATGGATTCATTGATTGCGGTAGTTGATAAGAAACGAGCTGAGCTCGGTGCAGTACAGAACCGTTTTCAATCAACGATTCGTAACCAAGCGAACATCTCTGAAAACTTGAATGCGGCGAAGTCACGTATCAAAGATGCAGACTTTGCTCAAGAGACCGCTAACCTAACTAAGAACCAGATCTTGCAACAGGCAAGCCAGACCATTCTTAGTCAGGCAAACCAGCGTCCACAGGCAGCATTAAGTCTTCTTGGATAAGTAAAATGAAAAGCGCCCTTGCTGATGGGGTATTAGCAAGGGCGCGAAGTTGGATTTTAAAGCGGAAGCTAATTGCTAAAAAAATCCCAAAGTTGGGCAGGGTGCTACATCCCACCCAACTTCATTCAGTATAAGCAGCTATTATGCCAAAAAGTATAACAATTTTTTGGCAGTCGATTTCACTCTCAAACACAAGGGCCGTAACGGCCCTTTTTTCATATTGGCCCACTTATTGCTCATTTACTCTTATACGCGGCTAGCGCGGGTTTTTAACGGCAAATAATTGCCAAGCCCCCTCTGAAAGCGGCGTAAAGGATCCGCCTTAGTGTGGAAACAATTCGCCGCAAGCAGCGGTTAATAACCAAATTGAGAGTGAAAGAGAGGCTATTATGGCTTTATATGTAAATACCAACGTCAGTGCGCTTAATGCACAGCGTCAGTTAATGAACTCTGGTAATGAGTTAGATACCTCGTTTAAGCGCTTGTCTTCAGGCTTGCGTATTAACAGTGCAGCCGATGATGCGGCAGGTTTACAGATCTCTGACCGTCTGCAGTCACAAATCCTCGGTTTAAACCAAGGTAACCGAAATGCCAATGACGGCATCTCCTTAGCACAAACCGCTGAAGGTGCGATGGATGAGGTGACATCCATGTTCCAGCGTATTCGAGTTCTGGCGCAGCAGGCTGCGAACGGTTCAAATACCGATGAAGACCGTTTGGCGCTGCAAGAGGAGATACGTCAACTTTCTTCTGAAGTTAACCGAGTCGCATCGGATACGACATTTGGTGGACAAAACCTGCTTGATGGCACCTATGAAGCAAGCTTCCAGGTTGGCGCGGACGCAGTGCAGACCATCGGCTTTAGTATGAAGTATGTCGGTGAGACAGCGAATACTATGACCGCGAATGGTGGCTTTACTATTTCAGGCATTGCTTCCATCGCCTCAGCGGTATCAAACCGAGCATTATCTGCGTCCCTCGAAGGATTGAGTGAAGCAACTACGGCACTAGCTACCGCGTATGATTTTGCCACCTCATTTACCGAAACTGGAATAAGTGTGTCATCGCAAGCAAATGCCCAAGCAGTATTAGCAGGTATGGATGCATTTATTGCTGTTGTGGATAAAAAACGGGCCGAGCTTGGTGCGGTGCAGAACCGATTCCAGTCTACCATTCGTAACCAGGCAAACATTTCAGAGAATTTAAGTGCTGCAAAATCGCGAATCAAAGACGCTGACTTTGCTATGGAAACTGCGAAACTGACTAAGAACCAAATATTGCAGCAGGCAAGTCAGACTATTCTTGGTCAAGCTAACCAGCGCCCGCAAGCAGCACTAAGCTTACTTCAGGGTTAAACTGGTACTTAATTCGTATTTTTAAAAAAGTTATTAAAGCCTTCGTTTTATCTGTCGATAACAGAGCTAGAGAACTGTAACTCTAGTTCTTATCGTGAATTTAAGCTGAATAGGGGTATTTCGCTTAGGTTCATATAATTAAGATAAAGCGGAGGCTAATATGGCTTTATATGTAAACACGAACGTTAGTTCGCTTAATGCACAGCGCCAACTAATGAATTCGGGCAATGAGCTTGATACTTCTTTCAAGCGTTTGTCTTCAGGTTTTCGCATCAACAGTGCTTCTGATGATGCGGCTGGTTTACAGATTTCGAACCGTCTTACCGGCCAGGTAAATGGTTTAAATCAAGGTAACCGAAATGCCAACGACGGTATCTCTTTAGCACAAACAGCTGAAGGGGCGATGGAAGAAGTGACCACTATGTTCCAGCGTGTTCGTACCCTAGCTCAACAGGCTGCGAACGGCTCTAACACTGATGAAGACCGTTTGGCACTGCAAGAAGAAATTCGCTCACTAATGGGTGAGGTAAACCGAGTTGCTTCTGATACCACCTTTGGTGGTCAAAACTTACTTGATGGGACCTATCAGGCAAGTTTCCAAGTGGGTGCTGATGCAGTACAAACCATCGGTTTTAGTATGAAGAACGTAGGTGGTACGGCTGCTGCCAATTCACTGACAGCTAACGGTGGTTTTACTCTTTCTGGTATCGCCGGTATTGCCAGTGCGGTAACAGGCGAGGTGCTCTCTGCGCAACTAGAAGGCTTGAGCGAGGCTACAACCGGCGTATCAGGTGCAGGTGAAACTTTTGCTGCGAACTTTACAGAGACAGGTATCAGTGTTTCTAGCCAAGCCAATGCGCAAGTTGTAATGGCAGGTATGGATTCATTGATTGCTGTGGTTGATAAGAAGCGAGCTGAACTGGGTGCGGTACAAAACCGTTTCCAATCAACAATTCGCAACCAAGCGAACATCTCGGAAAACTTAAGTGCTGCACGTTCACGCATTAAAGATACCGATTTCGCCGCTGAGACAGCCGCACTGACTAAAAACCAGATCTTGCAACAGGCAAGTAGCTCAATCTTGAGCCAAGCGAATCAGCGTCCTCAGGTCGCTCTATCGCTACTTGGTTAATTGATAGAGTGGGCCATAACTGACCACTGGTCGGTTATGGCTTATACTCTTAGTAGGTGATGTTGGAGAGAACCCATGGCTGAAATTAATCTTGGTCAAGACACGGCAAATATTTTGCAGAGCAACGTGACGCAAAATCAAAAAAAGGCGCCTGAGCAAACAGCCCAGAAGCCGGATTTGGTGCCGCAAACAGACGTACGCGCTGAACAGTCAGCAACCAGTGATGCGCAGCGTGAGCAATCGCAAGTAGTTGCAGAGCAGCTATTTGAAAAGCAGCAAAAGCAAAGCGAAGAGCTACGTGAGAGTTTAGAAAAGCTAAACGAGTTCGTTCCCATTAGGTCTACGAACTTAATTTTTGAATTTGATGAGCTTGGCGATCCGCCAGTTGTGAAGGTCGTGGATCGTGATAGTGAAGAAGTTATTCGGGAAATCCCACCGAAAGAGTTTCGCGAGATAGCTAAAGCTTTAGAAGAATTCGCCGATAAATTAGACAATCGCGGTGTGTTCTTTGATCAATCCGCTTAAACGCGAGATGTAGGAGGTTTTTTATGCCATTAATAACACAAGCCGGTATTGGTTCAGGTTTAGATTTAGAGCAAATAATCGAAGCATCGGTTCAGGCTGAAAATGCTCCTAAAATGCAGTCTTTCATTCAGCGTGATGAGCGGTTGCAAGTTGAGCTATCATCTATTGGCGCGGTTAAATCTGCGTTGTCTCAACTTAAAGACACCATTGAAAAGCTGGCGGATCCAGAAAATTTTAACAAGCGATTGGCTGATATTTCTCAACCTGCCAGTGGTGACATCATCTCGGTGAGTCCTTCAAGCGACATTTCTCCCGGCAATTTTAACGTTGAAGTCCAGCAGCTAGCGCAAGGCAGCAGGGCGATGTCTGGCGCCGGTGCTTTTGCCGATAATACCTCAGTGGTCAGTGCGTCAGGAGGCACGCTTAGTTTTGCCGCTGGCGATAAGAGCTTTGATTTAACCTTGGATGCAGGTGCGACTCTTTCTGATTTGCGTGACGCAATTAATAATTCTGACGCCAACTTTGGCGTAACCGCAAACATTATCAACACCGGTAGCGAAGCAAAATTGGTACTGACTTCAAGCGAAACCGGGGCTGGTAACGACTTGGTGATCACCAATGACAATGCTGAGCTTGATGCTGTATCAACTATAGCCAATGGTGGTGGTGCTGGTGGCATGTCGATTGCTGCTGGGGACGAGGCCAAAGATGCGAAAATTACCGTTGACGGAATTGAAATTGTCAACGACAGCAATGTATTTAAAGATGCTGTACAAGGCATGACTATTACTGCAAAGCAAGTTAGTGCGGCAGGTGAAAGTGCCGATATCAATGTTAGTGTTGATCGTGAAAGTGTCACAAAGCTGGTGGATAAACTTATCGAAGACTATAACAACTTAGTCGGTACAATCGCTTATCACACTAGTTATGACGAAGAACGCCAAGTAGGGCTGCGCGGTGATGCGACCATGCGTTCGTTGAGCGATCAGCTTGTCAGTGTATTGTCCAGCGAGTTGACTGATGCCGGTCCATTTACCAGTATTTTTGATATTGGTTTGGGTGTTGATAAAAAAGGTTATCTAGAAAAGTCGAGTATCGTTCGCAGCCTCAATGAGGCCATGGATACTAACTATGACGATATTGGCAAGGCATTTGCAGGAGAAAATGGTGTCGCGAAAAAACTGGATGAGTTACTTGGCTCATTTGTAGACTCAGGCGGCATTCTAAAAACCAGGGAACAGGATATAAACAACCAGATTGATGAACTAGAAGACGATGTTTTAGATCACCAATACCGCATGGGCGAGCTAGAAACACGCTTACGTAAGCAATACTCAAATTTAGATGTATTGCTGGCGCAAATGAGCTCGACCCAACAGTATTTGGGTGCACAGCTTGCAAGCTTACCGGGCTTTACTAGCGGTAAATCATCATCTTAATAAGGGCGATAACCTATGTACAATGCAAAAGTAAAAAATTATCAGAAAGAAGCACTTAAAACTCGCCTAGCCGGTGCTGATAGATATGAAGTTATCCAAATCCTAATGGCTGGTGCGGTTGAGAAAATGGTCCACGCCAAGGTTGCTATTGAGCATAAAAACTTTGAAGCGAAGGCTGAACATTTAGGTAAAGCCTCCTCAATTATTGAGGCGCTGCGAGGTTGTCTTGATTTTAATGTGGGCGGTGAAGTCACAGAAAACTTATACGCACTCTATTCTTATATGCTCGATCAGCTCATCGATGCCAGTGTAGAAAACAGTGTCGATAAAGTAGAAGAAGTCATTACCCTATTGAAAGAGATTAAATCGGCATGGGACAGTATTCCCGTCGATGTAAGAGAACAAACGCTGAATACTAAAGAGGCTCAGCTTGGATAAGGTTGAGCGTATTCGTGATGACATAGCATCTTTGCAAGATGCTATCGTTAATGACAGTCTTAGCAATGCTCTTGAGCTTCAACAACGCATAGATGAGCAGTTACGTTCGTTAAATGCAAATGAGGTGTCAGCGAATGAGAGTGAGCTTGCAGCTATGTTCGATCAGTTAGGCAGCATAATGGCACAAGCTGAGAGTAAGCGAACAAATGTAAAACGAGACCTCTCTAACTTTACTGCAAACCAAAGCAAACTTAGAGCATATGATATACCTCGATAGCCCCTTCTTCTCTTAGTCGCAAATTGGCACTCAACTTGCTGACAAATATGCTAAATTAGTCTATAGCATAGAGTAAAACGGGATCCATAATGAGCCCAGACAACAAGCAAACAGAGCTGCACAAAGCGTTAGATGAAGCAGAGCAAAAACTCAGTCAAGCGCAACAACATCAACGTCGAGAGGCTGAGTTTGCACAACAAGCCAATCAGCGCTTTGACAATAATTTGACGGCCTTCCGAAAATATTACCCTAATATCGCTCAGTTTATAGAAACCTATCAAACCAGAGAAGATTTCTGCCTTCATGTTACGACATCTGGACACGGCAACTTTTTTCCGAAGGACAGCAGTGTCCCTTTGTACGGTGACGACCCCTTAGAACAAACAAGAGAACAACTGAAGCGCTATACGGAGAAAGCAAACTTCGGTCAAGCCGACTACTTGGCCAGAAAGTCATGGGAGGCTGGTGACGACAGGCTACACCTTCAGTACATGCAGCGGTTAAGTCAAGTGCTACATGATGTCTACCAAAAAGACTACAAAAAAATCGTCGCTTTACCAGAGCATTATCCAACGGCTCTTATCTTTGGTATCGGTCTGGGGTACCACATTCCAGAGCTTTTAGAAAATCACAGCTTTGATTACATGTTTATTTGTGAGCCGGACCCGGAGCTCTTTTTCGCCAGCTTGTTCTGCATAGAGTGGGATAAGGTAATAGAAAAGATTGACGATAGTGATGGCTGCTTGTTCATAAATATAGGTTTAGACTACCAAGCCTTTTTTGAAGATGTTTTCCGCTTAGCGGGGGAGATAGGGGCTTTTTCGACGAGTATGAGTTTTTGCTACCAGCATTACCCGTCGGAGAAGATTAACCAACTAATTAAAACCTTCTTTGAAAACTATTACCAGCTACATCAAGGGTTTGGATTTTACAATGACGCTATTACCGGTCTTGCTCATTGTGTGCACAATATAGAGCAAGGAGCCCAGTGTTTCTTCGCACAACCGCGAAAAGCAAACGAGCTCCATGACGTCCCCGTGTTTGTTGTCGGTAATGGTCCTTCGCTAGATGAATCATTAGATTATCTTCGTGATAATCAGCATAAGGCTATTATATTAGCGGCAGGGACTGCCTATCAAAGCTTGCTAAAGGCGGGTATTACTCCGGACTTTCATGTGCTAGTAGAAAGGCCCAGGATTACTTACGACATCCAAAAGACAATAGAGCCAGAGCAGGGCTACCATGATACTAACTTATTGACCGTAGACGTCATGTACCCTGATGTTTTGGGGTTATACAAATGGGCTGGAATGGCATTAAAGGGACCTGAGTCGGCCACCGCGTTTTTAGCAATGAAGAGCTTGCTTAAATATGGTCGCCAAGTAAGTGAGCTGCCGGCTTGCGGGCCTTTTGTTTCCAACACTGCATTTTCTTATGCCTGCTTGTTAGGTTTTAGGGACATTTATCTATTCGGCGTTGATAACGGCTACAGTTTGAGTGGTAAAACGCATTCTTCCTTGAGCATATATAACGATGATAAGCATAAGAGCAGCTTTAAAGTGCTTGATGGTGCGAAAATTCGCTTCGATGGTAACTTGCAACACGATGTGATGGCTACACCGCTTATGGCTATGTCTAAAGCGAGTTTTGAGCGACTTATCATGCAGCTGGGAAACCATATAAAAATATACAATGTCGGCGAGGGAGCCAAGTTAGAAGGCGCCATGGCCGTAGAGGAGCAATCGTTGGTGCCATTAAGCGTGCCATTGGATAAGAGCGCTCTAGTCGAGGGTATTAAAAGTAATTATTTTGAGGCGTTGGAGTTCGATGATATTGAGCAGTCCATGGGCTTTGATGAGCTGGCTTCTCTATGTGATTACCTTATTGAAATCGGCCAGCGTCCTTATGCTACCCGAGATGAAGCGCAAGCCATATTGAAAGCCCAGCAGCGAGTTGTTTTTGCTTATAAAGCATCAAAATATAGACACTTATTCCATCTAATTAAAGGTACTTTACTGTACTTCCATTGTCCTATGGTGAGCCTGCTGTATTACTTTGAAGACGAAGCTGCAACCTTGCAAGAATTTCAACGCTGCTTAGATTTATGGCATCAGTTCTTGGCCGATATTAAAGATGACTTCCCTGTTAACTGGAAAGCCAAGTGTACTTGGACAAAACCACAGTACCAGCAATATAAAGAGGCCAAGTGATGGATATATTGCGAGTAGTCAGTCGCAGCCAGCCGCTCTTTTCAAAGGATCTCAAAGCGCATGAGCAAGAGTTGTCGGCGAAAGTGTCAGCGTCACGGTTTTTAGTGCTCGGTGGCGCGGGGACTATTGGTCAAGCCGTATGCAAAGAGATCTTTAAGCGCAGCCCTCAAGCCCTCCACGTTATCGATATTAGCGAAAATAATTTGGTGGAACTAGTGCGCGATATACGCTCGTCATTAGGGTACATCGAGGGAGACTTCCAAACTTTTGCTTTGGATATTGGCAGCTTAGAGTATCGCGCCTTTATCGAACAACAACCTAAATACGATTATGTGCTTAACCTTTCTGCATTGAAGCATGTGCGCAGTGAGAAAGATCCCTATACGCTGATGCGTATGATTAACACAAACATCTTTAATACCGAACAATCATTGCAGCAGGCAATTGCCCATAACAGCAGCAAGTACTTCAGCGTATCCACTGATAAAGCGGCGAACCCAGTAAATATGATGGGTGCATCAAAACGTATCATGGAAATGTTTCTCATGCGTGCTGGTATGCAAATTCCCGTCTCAATGGCTCGCTTTGCTAATGTGGCCTTTAGTGATGGCTCGTTACTTCACGGCTTCAATCAGCGGCTACTGAAGCAACAACCTATTGTCGCTCCTAGCGACGTTAAACGTTATTTTGTCACCCCAACAGAGTCAGGGCAATTATGCTTGATGTCATGTTTGTTAGGTGACAATGGAGATATTTTCTTTCCTAAACTCAGTGATGAACTGCACTTACAAACCTTTAGTGAGATTGCAAAGGCCTATCTATATCAACGTGGATATGAGCCCTTTATATGTGAGAGTGAACAACAAGCACGTGAATTAGTGCACTCATTGCCTCAACAAGGGCAATGGCCTTGTTTATTTAGTCCCAGTGACACCACCGGGGAAAAAGACATCGAAGAGTTTTATACCCCGACAGAAGAGCTGGATATGACACGCTTTGATGACCTCGGCATCGTCAAGAGCAAGCTTGCCTATGACTCGACCAAGCTAAGCGCATTTGTAGACAATATTCATGCTATGAAAAGTGCGGGACAATGGAGTAAGGCTGACCTTGTCGCTGAGTTTATCAAACTGCTTCCTGAATTTTCCCATACCGAAATGGGTCGTTATCTAGATGGGAAAATGTGATGGTGGAGGTCAAAAAATTAGTTGAATTGGTGCGTGATCACTACGGTACCAATGACTTTATTCCACTGCATGCCCCCCGATTCAATGGCAATGAAAAGCGTTATGTATCGGATACCTTAGAATCCACGTTTGTATCCAGTGTGGGTGCTTATGTGGATGAGTTTGAAGACCAAGTTTGCACTTTCACCGGAGCTGGCGCAGCCGTTGCGACGGTTAATGGCACGGCTGCATTGCATACCGCGTTATTCCTATCAGGTGTGAGAAGTGGTGATATTGTTATCACTCAAGCACTTACGTTCGTCGCTACGTGTAATACCATTGCCCACCTTGGGGCCACACCACTTTTTATTGATGTTTGCCGGGAGTCGCTCAGTCTTTGCCCAATCGCCCTTGAGGACTATTTGTGTGCTCACAGTGAGATTCGTGATGGCCATTGTTATCACACTTGTGGCGCTAGAATAGCTAGCGTGGTGCCAATGCACACTTTTGGTCACCCAGCCAAAATGGATGCCTTGAAAGAGGTCTGTGAACGTTACCATATTACGCTAGTTGAAGATGCGGCAGAGAGTTTGGGAAGCTTTTATAAAAACCAGCACACAGGGACCTTTGCTGATTTCTCGGCGCTTAGCTTTAATGGCAATAAAGTCATAACAACAGGCGGTGGAGGTATGGTCCTGTGCGGCACACCTGAATTAGGCCAGCGCGCTAAACACATAACAACAACAGCGAAAGTGGCACATGCTTATGAGTTTTATCATGATGAACTCGCATTCAATTATCGCTTGCCTAATATCAATGCCGCTTTGGGGTGCGCGCAAATGGAACAGCTACCGGCTTATCTGGAAAATAAGCGTCGATTAGCAGCAACCTATAAAGCCCACTTTAATAACAGTGAACTGGTGTTTGTGGATGAGCCTCAAGATGCTCATTCAAACTTCTGGCTCAATGCGCTGTTATGCCCCTCACGACAATATCGCGATGCATTTTTAGAGCAAAGTAATTCAGCCGGTATAATGACCAGGCCGGTCTGGCAATTAATGCACACCTTACCAATGTTTAATGGTGCTCCTCGAGGACCGCTGACAAACTCCGAATTTCTTGCGGACCATTTGGTCAATATACCGAGCTCGGTTGCGCCCGAGAAGGAGGTAAGGTGAAGAAAATAGGGATAGTAACCGGAACCAGAGCTGATTTTGGCTTGCTGTGTCGCACGATTTTGCTGTTACAGAGTCACAGCAACTTTGACACTTACACATTTGCTTGTGGCACGCACTTGTCGCCTGAATATGGTTTGACTATAGACGAGCTCAGGGGCAATGGTGTTGAGAATATAGTGACTGTGGAAATGTTGCTTTCATCGGCATCCAAAGTAGGCGTGGCAAAATCCACAGGTCTTGCCACAATCAGTTTTGCTGACGCTTTTAGTCAACATAGTCTAGATTGCATCCTATTATTAGGCGATCGCTTTGAGACATTCGCGGCCGCGCAAGCGGCGCTATTTCTCGGTGTTCCCATTGCTCATATACACGGCGGTGAAGTAACCGAAGGCGCGTTTGATGATGCTTTGCGTCATAGCATTAGTAAAATGGCGGATATTCACTTTCCCGCAGCGCAGGTCTTTGCTAGGCGGTTAATGCAGTTAGGCGAGCAACCGAGTCGTATTTTTGTGGTCGGTGCGCCAGGCATTGATAACATCATGTCAGCACCTAGAGCAAGCCAACAACAACTTGATGCCGTGCTTACATTTACTGATCACTCCGCTCCTTTAGTGCTTGTCACGTATCACCCTGTGACTCGGGGGGCGAGTGCTGAAAATGATATCACTGCGCTTGTTGACGTAGTTAAAGAACGTACCGATTTAAACTTTATGATCACCTATCCCAATGCCGACGGCGAAGGCGCGAAAATGATTTCACAGTGGCAAACATTAAGTACATTGCCCCATGTATCGGTCTGTCCCTCCCTTGGCTTTAAGCGCTATCTTAGTGTTATGGAGCGTGCAGCCTGTGTGCTCGGTAATTCATCAAGTGGTATTATTGAGGCGCCTAGTTTTAAAGTGCCAACAATTAACATTGGTACTCGGCAACAAGGTCGGCCGAAAAGTTGCACGGTGATTGACTGTCAGTTATCTGAAGTAAGCAGTGCGCTTAATAAAGCATTGAGCCCAGAGTTTGTAATGTCTTGCCAAAGTGCAGAGAATCCATATGGCTCAGGTAATACCGCAAAGAAAATAGTGAGTATTTTGGCTGATATCGATCTACAACAGTTGCAGCCCCAGCCTTTTTACCAATCTGAGAACGCTTATGAATAGTCGTACTTTAATCATTGCTGAAGCAGGCGTAAATCATAATGGTGATGAGCACCTAGCGCTTGAACTTGTGCGCCAAGCCCATGCGGCTGGAGCTGATATTGTTAAATTTCAAACGTTTAAAGCGGCAGAAATTGTTACGCAAGATGCTGCGCAAGCGCGTTATCAAAGCGAAAATATTGGCAAGCAGGAATCTCAGTTTGCCATGTTGCAGCGCCTAGAGTTGAGTTATGAGTGTCATCGCCGTCTGCTTCAAGAGTGTCAGCAATTAGGTATGGAGTTTTTATCTACGGCATTTGACGAGCAAAGTCTGTCTTTTCTAATTAATGACTTGGGTCTGCAACGTTTAAAAATACCGTCAGGGGAGCTTACCAATGCGCCATTGTTATTAAAGCATGCTCAAACAGGTTGCGACCTCCTAGTGTCAACAGGTATGGCGACTTTAGGGGAGGTCGAGCAGGCGTTGTCGGTTATCGCATATGGGTTAACTCACCCTGACAGTGAGCGTCCGCAAGAGGGGGATTTTGCAAAAGCGTATGCCAGTGAGCGTGGGCAACAGTGTTTGCGTGACAAGGTTACACTTTTACATTGTACAACTGAGTACCCAGCACCGTTGGATGAAATCAATTTAGGCGCGATAGACAGTATGAAACAGGCTTTTCATTTACCTGTAGGCTACTCCGATCATAGTGCTGGTTGGCTGGTGCCTGTTGCAGCTGTGGCCAAAGGGGCAACGGTCATTGAGAAGCACTTTACCTTGGATTGTAATTTGCCAGGGCCTGACCACAAAGCATCCCTTGAACCAAATGAGCTTCAGCAGATGATACGCTATATTCGCCAAAGCGAGCAGGTGCTCGGTCATGGTGTGAAAATGCCCACAGCAAGTGAAATTAATAATAAAGCTGCAGCCCGTAAGAGTTTAGTCGCGGCTGAGGAAATCCCTGCCGGAGCGCCTTTTACGCACTGTAACCTTGCGGTGAAAAGGCCTGGCACGGGAATGTCTCCGCATCTGTATTGGCGATTACTGAACTGTAACGCCTCGCAAAATTATAAGCCTGGCGACTTAATCAATGAATAAACCAGCCATTTTGATGTTTGGCGCTGGTGGGCATGCCAGTGTACTGGCCGATATATTAATGAAACAAGGGCAGTCACTCACAGCCGTGTTCTCGCCACAGTCTATTCAACGTCAAGCGTTGATAGGAATAACTCACTATAAAGATGATCAAGACGTGACGTTATTTAACCCTGAGGATTGTCAGGTGGTTATCGGCATTGGCCCGCAACCCTACGGCGACAGTCGCTCGAAGCTGGCGTCAAACTTGCAAAGTAGAGGTTATCGTTTTGCAACCGTTATTGCCGACTCCGCAGAAGTTTCGACTTATGCCAGTGTGCAGTTAGGAGGGCAGGTGTTGAGTGGGGCGATAATTAATGCGGGCGCGCACATAGAACAACATGTGGTAGTGAATACTCGAGCCGTAGTCGAGCATGATTGCAAGGTGGCAAGCTTTAGCCATATAGCCCCCGGTGCTGTGCTGTTAGGCGGTGCTGAAATTGGCCCGCATGCATACATAGGCGCAGGTGCGACTATATTACCGAGCGTTAAAGTCGGTGCAGGCGCAGTGGTCGGTGCAGGGGCACTGGTTGATAGAAATGTCGAGAGTAACGCTGTTGTTTATGGTGCACGGGCGAAGCAGAAATAAAGGGAGACCCAAATGAGCTTTTCATGGCAAGAAATATTAATGGCCCCAGAGCAGTCTTTGCGCGAAGCGCTTGAAGTGATAAATACACAAGCGTCGCGAGTGGTACTCATTGTTGATAAGCAAACGCACTTACTAGGTGTGATTACCGATGGTGATATACGACGCGCGTTATTAAATAATCTCGGGTTGGAAGTTGCGTTATCGGAGGTCATGAATACCTCACCGATATGCGCGGAGGTGGGCACACCTAAAGAACAGCTTATCGAGACTATGGAGCAAAAGGGGATCTTATCTATTCCCGTGGTGCGCCAGGGTAAAGTGGTCGGCTTACAGACCCTCAAGCATGTGTTAAGTAAACCAAAGTTTGATAACCCTGTTTTTCTGATGGCTGGCGGGTTTGGCACACGATTACGTCCGCTGACCGACCACTGCCCTAAACCTATGTTGCAGGTAGGCAATAAGCCGATACTAGAAACTGTTCTGAAAAGTTTTGTTAAAGCAGGCTTCAGTAATTTTTATATCTCAACCCACTACATGCCTGAACAAATCGAAGAGCACTTTGGCGATGGTAGCCAGTGGGGGGTAGAAATAGAATATGTTCACGAAGAGTCTCCCTTGGGGACAGGGGGAGCTCTCGGTTTATTGCCAAAAAGTATGCGACGCGACCTACCATTAATTTTAATGAATGGTGATGTACTCACAAAAGTTGACTTTGCGCGTTTACTGGAGTTTCATTGTGAGAATGGCGCAGACGCAACAATGTGTGTGCGTGAGTACGAGTATCAAATTCCTTACGGTGTTATTGAAGGTGAAGGAAGTCGAATCACCGATATGGTGGAAAAACCAATACAACGGTTTTTTGTTAACGCCGGTATCTATGTGGTTTCCCCAGAAGTGATTAGTTCCGTACCCTTTAATCATCGCATCGATATGCCCACCGTGCTAGAGCAGCGAATAGCCAAAGATAAAGATGTATTAATGTTTCCCATCCATGAATATTGGCTTGATATAGGTCGAATGGACGATTTCAATCGCGCTCAGGTGGATATTCGTAGTCTGGGAATGGGTTAATGCAAAGCGTAGCCGTTATTGGTTTAGGTAATATCTCTCACCGCCATAGAGAGAACCTGAAAGCTCTAAAACCCGACGCTCGAGTTATCGCCATGCCAGCAAGCAATCGACAATTAACAACTTTGCCGGCCCATGCCGATGCCTGTGTAACGCAACTCAATGAGCTGATTGAGCTGCGACCTGAATACGTCATTGTCGCGTCACCTGCGAATCTACATGCAAGCCATGGTAAATCGCTGCTAGAGGCAGGAATTCCATGCCTTATAGAGAAACCATTGGGCGCAAGCCTAGACCAAGCTCAGGAATTGTTGAGATGTGCTCAGAAGCCATCGGCCCCTGCTTGTGCAGTGGGTTACTGCTTGCGGTTTATGCCGACAGCACGAATCATGAAAGACCTGGTTCAACAACAGGCAGTGGGCGAAATCTTTAATATCCACATTGAGGTTGGCCAATATTTGCCACAATGGCGATCAGGTTTAGACTACCGTGATTCGGTGTCAGCGCGTAAAGAGCTTGGAGGCGGTGCCTTGTTGGAGCTGAGCCATGAGTTGGATTACGCTCGCTGGATATTTGGTCCTTTGGCACTAAGCCACGCCCATTTGCGTTCATCATCGGAGCTTGGCTTAGAGGTAGAGGACTTAGTTGATGTTAGCCTGCGTACCGAGCACGACGCGCACGTGCAAATACATCTTGATTTCTTGCAACGTCAACCACAACGATTTTGCCGTGTGGTTGGAAATAAAGGCCGCCTTGATTGGAATTTACTAAGAAACGAGTTGGTGTTAACAGACTCGCAAGGGCAGAGCCAACAGTTTGGCGACTCTCATTGGCAAGCCAACACTATGTATCTGGATATGTTGGATAATTTTCATAACCAAATCGCACAGCGGCCTTATCAAGGGGCGAGCGTGGCGCAAGCTTTAGAAGTCGTTAACCTTATTGATGCTATAAAACAGAGTGCCTAATGAACCATTATGCTTTTATCTTTGCTCGAGGGGGGTCAAAGGGACTGCCTCGCAAGAATGTTCTTCCCTTGGCTGGAAAGCCGTTAATACATTGGTCGATTGATTCAGCTAAAGCCACTTCATTGATATCGCGGGTTTTTGTCTCAACTGAGGATCCAGAGATAGCTCGTCTAGCGAAAGAACGCGGAGCGGAGGTTATTATCAGGCCCATGGCCTTGGCACAGGATGACTCACCAGAGTGGCTTGCTTGGCAGCATGCTGTGCAGTGGGTTGAGGAAAAATATGGTCAGTTTGATACATTTATCAGCTTACCAACGACAAGCCCATTGCGCGCCAGTGAAGACATTGAAGGGGCTTTGCAGCAGTTGCAAAAAGTCGGTGCAGATATTTGCATTTCAACAACACCAGCGGCACGTAGTCCTTTCTTTAATATGGTAATGCGTCAGCAGGACGAAACCGTGCAGTTAGTATGCGAGACGCCGTCAGGGATTTCACGTCGTCAGGATGCGCCCAGCGTTTATGATATTACTACAGTGGTGTACGCCGCGCGGCCAGCTTATATCCGCCAAGCCACAGGCTTATTGGCGGGGAAAGTAACCAGTATTTGCGTACCCGCAGAGCGAGCCGTAGATATCGATACACAATTGGATTTTGATTTCGCCGAGCTGTTGGCTAAGAGAATGAGGAAAGTATGAGAACATTGTCACAATTACAACAGTTAAATGGCCAATGGGCATTGATCACCGGTGGTGCTGGGCATGTTGGCCATGCTGCAGCGCAAACGCTGCTAGAGCTTGGTGCTCATGTGATTTTACTAGATAGAAGTGAACAGCAGTTACAACAAGTCCATAGCTCGGTGTATGGCAGCAGTGACAAAGTTCATACTCTCCCTTGCGAGTTATCACAGCCAAGTGAAATAAGCACAGCAATGGCTAAGGTTAGCGAGCTCACTCAAGGGAAGCTCAACATTCTCATTAATAACGCAGCGTTTGTTGGCACTGACAAGCTCTCAGGCTGGTGTGTGCCTTTTGAGCAGCAGTCATTAGAGACTTTCAACGACTGCCTAAATGTGAATTTATCCGCGCCGTTTCAGCTGTGCCAACATGCTTATGAGCTAATGAAAAACACGCCCGGTGCCGCAGCAAGGATCGTTAATATCTCCTCAATTTACGGCGTTGTTGGCCCACAAATGGACATGTATGAAGGCACCGATATGGGCAATCCAGCTGCATATGCCACCAGCAAAGCAGGGTTGATGCAATTGACACGCTGGTTAGCTGCCAATGTTGCACCTAGAGTCCGAGTGAATAATATAGTTCTGGGCGGCATTGAGCGTGGCCAGCCAGATTCATTCTTGAATAAATATAATGCCAAAGTACCTTTGGCTCGAATGGCCACAGAAGAAGACGTCAAAGGAGCCATTGCTTATCTTAGTAGTGAATTATCTAACTATATGACTGGCCAGAGCATATTCTTAGATGGTGGGTGGACAGCGATTTAAAGTGCCTGTTGGAGACTAATGTTCTACACTTTAATATAAGTGCAGGCCACAAAACTCTAGGAGGCAGGTTATGAAAATCAACTCAGAAGCTGCAAGCCAACTAGCGTCAATCAATACTCGTTCGACGCAATTAGATCAGCAACTCGCTACAGGTAAGCGCGTTAATTCTGCGGCTGATGATGCAGCAGCGCTGCAGATTATTGACCGCTTAACGGCGCAGCAAAATGGTTTTACACAGGCCAGCCGTAATGCCTATGACGGTATTTCCTATGCGCAAGTGAGTGAGTCAGCGTTGAGTAACGTCAATGATTCTGTTGGCCGCATTCGCGAGCTATCCTTACAAGCTGGTAATGGCGCACTTTCCGATAGCGACCGCCAGGCTTTGCAAGAAGAGGTCGTGCAACTGCAAAGCGAAATTACCAACACGTTAGAGCAAAGCAGTTTTGCCGGGAAGCCGTTATTTGATGGCCAAAGTGTCAGCTTCCAAATTGGCGCTGATGCGAATCAAACAAATGCCCTTAAACAGCCTAATAGCGACTTCCTTAGTGCCGTAAATGCTATTGACATCAGCACTCAAGCAGGCGCTAATTCAGCGTTAGATGTGACTGAGCAAGCCGCAGAGCAGGTGAACGAGCAGCGAGCGCAGCTGGGCGCTTTCGAGAATAGCCTAAGCAGTCAAATTCGTTCGCTTGGTGAGCAAAACGAGAATGTTGCAGCAAGTCAAAGCCGCATTGCTGACACCGACTATGCAAAAGCGGTGAGCGAGCGCACCAGTAATGACATCCTTAACCAAGCATCTATCGCGCTGCGCGGCCAAGCTAACCAAAACGCCGCCGCAATTTTAGGACTGCTGTAATGGTGGTTCACTATGCGCTGAATCAAACAAAACTAGGAAAAGCGTCTGATTTTTGGCATTAACGTCAAAAACATGCCGCTTTTCCTTGAATCCTCCCTGAACTGCAATACAATCTAGAGTTATAACAATCGCTTAGTATTTGGCGGCGCGATGATCCTGATTCTAGATGACAATACGACTCGAGCCCAAGGGTTGAGCTCAGCATTAACCTTTGTGGGTGAGGCTAATGAACTGACCACCTCAGGTGATTTGTGTGCAAATATTGATAAGCACCACGAGCCCATTATTGTGCTCGGGGCACTCAATAACGGCGAACACCAGCAATTAATTAAAGCGCATCCAGAGTTACCATTTTTGTTAATTGGTGAAACGTTAAAGCCTTTATTAGATATCGCTAACGTCATTGGCCTTATAACCGAGCCTTTTCACCATGATGTAACCACCCAATTGCTCCATGACTGTCAGCAGTATGCGCGCATGAAGCCCACCCAAAGTGCGCACAATCCTAAAGCCTTCAATGGCTTAGTGGGGGATACTGAAGCCGTCAATCATGTTCGCTTTTTGATCTCTCAGGTGGCGAAAACGGAAGCAAATGTACTCATTCTTGGGGAGTCGGGCACGGGTAAAGAAGTGGTGGCTCGTAACGTACACCTTCTTTCGGGACGCAGTTCAGGCCCATTTGTGCCGGTAAACTGTGGCGCTATCCCCGGCGAATTATTAGAAAGCGAATTGTTTGGCCATGAAAAAGGCGCATTTACTGGCGCCATATCAGCGCGTAAGGGGCGCTTCGAGTTGGCTCAAGGTGGTACCTTGTTCTTGGATGAAATCGGCGATATGCCATTGCAAATGCAGGTTAAGTTACTGCGTGTATTGCAAGAGCGCACTTACGAGCGAGTGGGTGGTACCAAAGCCATTCAAGCCGACGTTCGAGTCATCGCAGCGACACACCGAAACCTAGAGCAAATGATTGAAGCGGGAGATTTCCGTGAGGATCTATACTATCGCTTGAACGTTTTCCCCATCGAGAACCCGGCGTTGCGTGAACGTGGCGATGATATTGGTTTGCTGCTCAAAGAGCTGACTAAGCGAACAGCCCAGCAAAGTGGTCAAAGCGTTAAGTTTACCGATCGTGCCATTGAAAGTTTAAAAGGCCATACGTGGCCCGGAAATATTCGAGAGCTCGGTAACCTTGTCGAACGCATGGTGATTATGTTTCCGGATCAAGTGGTTGATGTACCAGACTTACCGAAGAAGTATCAGCATCTTGATGTTGAAGCATTTGTTCCAGAGTACCCCGAAGAGCTATTAGAGCGCCAAGCCCTGAATGATATTTTCGGTGAAGGCTTTGTTGATGACGATGAGCAACTACCTGCTGAACATGAATCTGTAGCGGACAATATTGGGGTGTTGCCTGATGATGGGGTCAACCTCAAAGAATACCTTGCCGAGTTAGAAGTAAGTCTTATCACGCAAGCGCTTGAGCGCTATGACTATGTTGTTGCCCGTGCTGCGGAGGTGCTGGGCGTGCGTCGCACCACCTTAGTTGAGAAAATGAAGAAATATAATCTCAACCGCGATTAGCTTTGCCGCAGTAACACAAGCGGTGCCAGCGCCCCTTAAGCGGTTAACTCAGGTTCCAAGCTAATACAAAGCAATCACTTGCTCTTTGCGAAAGCATTGGTTGTGGTGGTCGTTAACCATGCCACAAGCCTGCATATGAGCGTATACTGTAGTGGATCCTAAAAATTTAAAGCCACGCTTTTTCAAATCTTTGGCAAAAATATCGGATTGTTCACTGGTTGCTAGGTAATCTTCAGGACTCGCGATGCTATTGACGCGCGGTCTGTCATTCACAAATTGCCATTGATACGCGCTAAAGCTACCAAACTGATGTTGAATCTCAATAAAGCGTTGGGCGTTATTAATAGCGGCATTAATTTTTAACTTATTGCGCACAATACCGGCATCATTGAGCAAGCGCGTGATGTCTTCGCCATCAAAAGCGGCGACAGTGTGAATATCAAAGTCAGCAAAAGCACGGCGGTAGTTGTCTCGTTTTTTTAAAATGGTATACCAGCTCAAACCAGCTTGTGCCGATTCGAGAGTAATAAACTCGAATAAGCGTTGATCATCATAAACAGGCACACCCCATTCATCGTCATGGTAGGCAACGTAATCGGGCTTGCTCAAGTCCACCCAGGCGCAGCGAATACACATAAAAACTCCTTGTAGAAAGCGTTATCAACTAATGTATCAGGTAACTGTTTTTTTATACAGTGTCATTTTTTTGATAGCAAAAAAATAATGTAACTTAATGAATATTAAATAAAATAAAGTTGGTACGTTTTGTGCTTTTATGGATTAAACCTTGTGTTTAAGAGTGAAAATCATGGCATTAGCGAGTGTTATCAACCCACAAATCCTTCATCATGGGCAGTTTAGTCCGGCATTAGCGCAAGAAGCTTACGTTGGAGAGCTGAGCGACTTACGGCTACAAGCCAGCTGGCTGAGTCATTTAGTCGATACCATGCCTGCGGGTGTGGTGGTGCTTGATGGACAGGGAATGATAGCCAAAGCCAATCAAATTGCCAGTGATATGTTAGGCGAGCCACTCGAAGGCGAGAAGTGGTTCGCGGTGATCCAGCGCTCATTCCGCCCGCAACAGGATGATGGCCATGAAGTGTCGTTGCGCGATGGACGGCGTATAAAACTAGAAATTCGCGCGCTTACGCCCGAGCCCGGGCAGCTTATTTTAATGACCGATTTAACGGAAACGCGTCGTTTGCAATCAAGAGTGGCGCACATGCAACGTTTAAGCGCGCTTGGCAAAATGGTCGCTACTTTAGCCCACCAAGTGCGTACACCGCTCTCGGCAGCCATGTTATATGGGGCCAACCTGGGTTCGTCGCGACTGAATAATCAATCGCGTGCCCACTGTCACGACAAACTGATGTCGCGTTTGAAAGATTTAGAAAACCAAGTGAATGATATGCTGTTGTTTGCCAAAAGTGGTGAGCAGCAAGTCGTTGAGCCGATGTCATTAGGGCAGTTACTCAATGATGTAAATTCTGGCAGTGAAGCCATGCTCAGCGAGCATGAAGCGCATCTACAAGTCCAGCTTCCTGAGCCCGATATTGAAGTCATGGGCAATCGTACAGCGTTGGCCAGTGCTATCAATAACCTGGTGCACAATAGCTTACAGGTGATAGGCAGTGGTGCGCATATTAAGATGCAGGCACGTCGTCAACGCACGAACAGTGATTATGTCGATATCATCATTAGCGATAATGGCCCAGGGATCAACGAAGAGATTATTGACAAAATTTTTGAGCCTTTTTTTACCACTAAGCGTCAGGGCACAGGTTTAGGCCTAGCTGTGGTTGCCTCAGTGGTGAATGCCCATAAGGGGCAAATAAAAGTAGAGAACCTTCAAAACGGTGGCGCGCAATTTACGCTAACGCTTCCTGTTTTGCACAGCAATACCCAGGAGCAGAGCAATGAATAACTATGTACTTGTTGTCGAGGATGACAAGGGGTTACGCGAAGCCCTAATCGATACATTAACACTGTCAGATATTCGCTGCATCGCAGCAAAAAGTGGTGAAGAAGCAATCATGATGCTAAAAGATCATAATGTTGCTTTAGTGGTCAGTGATGTGCAGATGCCCGGTATTAACGGCATTGAATTACTAAAAAGTATCAAGCTTAACTACCCAGACATGCCGGTATTGATGATGACGGCCTATGCCACTATTGATGACGCGGTCGAAGCCATGCGTTTGGGCGCCATCGACTATATGGCAAAGCCATTCGCCCCCGAGGTCTTACTGAATTTAGTGAGTCGTTATTTACCTAATGAGACGGCTAGCCAAAGTGGCCCAGTGGTTGCCGATGCCAAAAGTTTGGCGCTACTTGATTTAGCCAATAAAGTGGCTGACAGTGACGCGAGTGTTATGGTGATGGGCCCAAGCGGGAGTGGTAAAGAGGTATTGGCGCGCTATATTCACGACCAATCGCCGCGCAAAGAGGCGCCATTTATCGCTATCAATTGCGCAGCCATTCCTGAAAACATGCTTGAATCGACTTTGTTCGGTTACGAGAAAGGCGCGTTCACTGGCGCTGTGAATGCCTGTCCAGGTAAATTTGAGCAAGCACAAAATGGCACCATTTTACTTGATGAAATTACTGAAATGGATTTAGGCCTACAAGCGAAATTGCTACGTGTATTGCAAGAGCGCGAGGTTGAGCGCTTAGGGAGTCGCAAAACCATCGAGCTCAACGTGCGGGTGTTGGCTACTTCAAACCGTGATCTCAAAGAAGCGGTCAGAGCCGGTATATTCCGGGAAGACTTATATTATCGCCTCAACGTGTTCCCGCTGACCTGGTTGCCGCTCAATCAGCGCCCCGGGGATATAATTCCACTGGCTGAACATTTATTAGAGCGTCATTGCCAAGCTAGCAAACAAGCGACTGCTTCGCTCAGTGCCGATGCCAAAGAGCGCTTAATGGCGCATACTTGGCCGGGAAATGTGCGTGAGCTTGATAATGTTATTCAGCGTGCGCTGATCTTAAAATCCGGTGACGAGGTGCACGCCAGCGCCATTTATATCGAAGAGTTCGTCTCTGATGATGAAGTTGAGCTCAATGCGCATCAAGACATGCCCGCTGCGCTCAATCAACACTACGATGAATTGCCAGTGGCATCACCCCAAGGTGTAGACCAAGCCCATAACTTTAAAGATGAGCTTAAAAACAAAGAGCACAAAATAATTCTCGATACCTTAGCGCGCTTCAACGGGAAACGTAAGGATGTTGCTGATGCCTTAGGGATCAGCCCACGTACCTTGCGCTACAAAATAGCGCAAATGCGCGAGCAGGGGATCCACCTTCCTGCATAGTCTCGTCATAGTGCTCTATTTCAGCCCGGGATATGCTCGGGCTTTCTTGTGGGCGTCAAAAATATAGCTTGTCTAATTCTTCAGTGTCAAAATTAAAAGCGCAATAACTCTTTGTTAAATAACAATATTTTATTGGCACGACTTGTGCATTGTTCAGGGTAAGTTTAATTAACTGAGTGATGCCCAAGATGAAAGTCCAAGCCAACTCATTATTTCAAGAAATGCAGTCGCTCGCGCAAGAAGCGCAAGCTCGCAACCCATTGAAAGAGGCACAAAACCAAGTGCCGCAAACATCGACCAGCCAATTTGGTGAGCTACTAAGTAGCGCAATCGATAATGTTCATAACCTACAGCAAGATGCTAAATCGAAAGTGGTTGCTGTGGAGATGGGTGATCGCCGCGTTTCTCTTGCCGAAGCAATGATCGCATCGCAAAAATCCTCTGTCGCATTTGAGGCCACTGTGCAGGTTCGTAACAAGCTAGTGGAAGCCTACAAAGACATTATGAACATGCCTGTATAACGGATAGCGGAGAACAGTTGTGGCACAAGCAAACCAATCAACAGATTTAGCCCTTGCCGATGGCGGTGTTGACATGAACACCGACTCCTCGGGTGAACAGCAAGAACAAAAGTCTGGCTATTTAAGCGCCCTCAATGGCGTGGATATGCTTCGACAGGTGACGCTGATCATCGCTTTGGCTATTTGCTTGGCCATCGCTATTTTTATCATAATTTGGGCGCGTCAGCCTGATATGCGCCCGTTAGGCAAAATGCCTACTGAGGAATTGATTCAGACCTTGGATTTCTTGGACGCGCAAAAAATCGATTATGAACTCGATGGCAACGTGATCATGGTTGCCGAAGATGCCTATCAAGATATAAAACTAAATATGGCCCGAGAGGGGCTTACTCAAGGCCCGCAATCGGGTACCGATATCTTGATGCAAGACATGGGGTTTGGCGTATCACAGCGTCTTGAACGTGAACGTCTCAAGCATTCTCGCGAGCAGCAGCTTGCGCGTACTATTGAAGAACTTAATAAAGTATCGCGCGCCAAAGTGTTACTGGCTATTCCTAAAGAAAACGTATTTGCTCGTATTGAGAAGAAGCCTTCAGCCACGGTTGTTGCTACGGTTAAACGCGGCCGAAACCTCAACAGTGAGGAAATAGACTCTATCGTCGATATTGTCGCCTCGGCCGTACAAGGACTGTCTCCTGAACGAGTCACGGTGACCGATCAAAATGGTCGTCTGCTTAACTCCGGTTCACAAAATTCGTTATCGGCGCGCTCACGTAAAGAGTATGAGATTGAGCGTCAACGAGAGCAGGAATATATAGAAAAAATTGACAGCATCATGATCCCGGTGGTCGGACTGGGTAACTATACTGCGCAGGTTGACTTGGTCATGGATTTCAGCGCAGTAGAAGAGACTCAAAAGCGTTACAACCCAGATTTGCCAGCGGTTCGCAGTGAAACCACATTAGAAGAGAATAACATTGGTGGTTTAGCGGTCGGTATTCCTGGCGCCTTAACAAATCAACCGCCAGTGAACTCTAACATTCCAGAGAATGCGTTGGACGAGCAAAGTGCGCAAACTCGCTCACCGTCGCGCAGCCACAAAGAAGCGACCCGTAATTATGAGCTTGATACCACTATTTCTCACAAACGTAAGCAGACTGGGGTGATCCGCCGTATCAGTGTTTCCGTGGCTGTGGATTACACACAAACGGCTGGTGCGGATGGGCAAACCACCAGTGCGCCGCGCAGTGCCGAGGAGCTCAACAATATTCGTCGCCTACTACAAGGAGGCGTGGGTTTCGACATGCAGCGTGGTGATGCCCTAGAAGTCGTAAGTGTCCCCTTTGTACGTGAAGATCTAGGTGCGGTTGCTGAACTGCCACTGTGGGAGCAAAATTGGTTTATGAAGATAGTGCGTTTAGCACTGGGCGCATTAGTGATAATTGTGTTGATCATCGCCGTTGTTCGCCCCATGCTTAAACGACTTATCTACCCAGATGATACACTGGAAGAATACAATGAAGATGCGTTGAGTTCGGGTGTGGATATCGGTGATAGCACATTAGAGATGCTAAACAAAGATTTCGACTCGGCAGCGGTGGGCTTCTCCTCCGACGGGACACTACAGCTGCCAGACTTACATGGTGATGAAGATCTCCTAAAAGCGGTTCGCGCCTTGGTTGCCAATGAGCCTGAACTATCCTCGCAAGTAGTTAAAGCATGGTTGAGTGAAGATGACTGAAGAACAACAGCAACTAACTAGCGGCTTCGATGTTGATAAACTCGAAGGCGTAGAGAAAGCAGCAATCCTGCTACTGAGCTTGTCTGAAGAGGATGCCGCGCAAATTCTTAAACACCTTGAGCCTAAACAAGTGCAAAAGGTGGGGATGACCATGGCCGCGCTTGATGACCTTAGTCAGGATAAGATCAGCGCTGTGCACAACCTGTTCATTGAGCAAATTCAGCAGTTCAGCACCATTGGCTTCCAATCAGAAGACTTTATTAAGAAAGCTCTGACGGCCGCATTAGGTGAAGATAAAGCGGCAAGCCTGATTGACCAAATTGTGATGGGCTCAGGTGCGAAAGGTCTTGATTCATTGAAATGGATGGACTCCAAACAGGTGGCGAACATTATTCGCAACGAGCACCCGCAGATCCAAACCATCGTTTTATCTTATCTGGAGCCAGAGCAAAGTGCAGAAATTCTGGCCCAGTTCCCAGAAAAAGTACGGCTGGATTTAACCATGCGGATTGCCAACCTCGAAGAGGTGCAGCCAGCAGCGTTGCAAGAGCTCAACGAGATTATGGAGAAGCAGTTTGCAGGTCAAGCTGGGGCACAAGCTGCGAAGATGGGCGGCCTGAAAGCGGCGGCCGATATCATGAACTACCTCGATACCAATGTCGAAGGCCAGTTAATGGACTCTATTCGCGAGCACGACGAAGAAATGTCGCAGCAAATTCAAGATCTCATGTTCGTTTTCGAGAACCTTATGGATGTCGATGACCGAGGCATTCAGGCCATCCTACGCGAAGTACAGCAAGATGTGCTGATGAAGGCAATCAAAGGCGCTGATGACGGACTGAAAGAGAAAATCTTTACCAATATGTCCAAACGGGCAGCCGATATGCTGCGTGACGACCTTGAAGCCATGGGCCCTGTGCGTATCAGCGAAGTGGAAGCGGCGCAAAAAGAGATTCTCTCCACGGCGCGACGCTTATCCGACTCCGGTGAAATTATGCTCGGTAGTGGTGGTGGCGAGGAGTTCCTCTAAGCCATGAGTGAGTCAAAATTACGTCGTGGGCAACGATTAGACGCCAGTGAGGCAGCCGATGAGCTGCTGCAGAACTGGCCTATTCCAGATGTCAGTGCCGACCCAAAGAAATACCAAGGGCGTTCAACCGCCTTTGGGACACCGCTCGAACAGCTTTACAAAAAGCATGTCGAGGAAGATGAGCACCGCGATGGCGAAGAGATCCAGACTCCTGAGGAGACCGACTTTCCTAAACTAACCCTTGAAGAGTTAGAGCAAATTCGCCAAGACGCCTACGAAGAAGGCCTCAAACAGGGGCATGAACAAGGCTACGTTGATGGATTTGATAAAGGTGCCAGTGAAGGCAAAGAAGCGGGGTTCCAAGAAGGGCTAAAGCAAGGCAAAGAGCAAGGGCTCGAAGATGCGAAGCCCATTATTGACGAACAACTGGAGGCGTTAAAAAGCACGTTAGAAGCGCTTGATGAACCCGCCAAACACATTGATGAGCAGGTTGAACATGAGCTGATTTTTCTCGCCAGCGAGTTAGCCAAAGCCATTACCTTGAGTGAGTTAAAAACCAACCCCGACACTATTTTAAATGCGCTTCGCGCGGCAACCGAAGCCTTGCCAAGTAATGAGGCAATGTGCCAAATCAGCCTCCATCCAGATGATTTAGCGATAGTGACGTCACACTTCAGTGATACCGAGTTGGATAATCGTCATTGGCAGCTACTAGGTGAGCCGACTTTGGCGCGCGGTGATTGTAAAATCAAGCAACAGCGTTCATCTATCGATTTCACATTAGGGTTGCGAATCCAACAAGTACTGGAACCGTTTTTGCACGACAGCGGTGTCCATGTGCGTGATGAGCCAAAATCATGACAACTTCATTAAGTGAGCGTTTGCACCAGCAGCGTAAACACATCCATCAACCTCAGGTCGCGGTAGCGGGGAGCTTGACCCGCGTTGTTGGCCTGACCCTTGAAGCAAAAGGGCTGCAAGCACCGCTGGGTAGCCAGTGTCAGGTCGAAACGAACCAAGGCTTAGTCGATGCCGAAGTGGTGGGGTTTAACGACGACGTGCTTTATTTAATGCCCAATGACCGTATCTCTGGGGTGTTGCCAGGAGCCCGCGTTATCCCTCAACACAAGCAGCAAGGGCTGCCCGTCGGGATGAACTTACTCGGACGTGTGGTCGATGGATTGGGGCGCCCTTTAGATGGACTCGGGCCACTGCGCTGCGAGGAGTTTACTCACTTTGCCAAAAACACCATCAATCCTTTAGCACGGCGACAAATAAGCCAACCCATGGACGTAGGCGTGCGTGCTATCAACTCTATTATCACCGTAGGTCAAGGCCAACGTATGGGCTTGTTTGCCGGTAGTGGCGTGGGTAAATCGGTATTGTTAGGGATGATGACCCGAGGCAGCGCGGCCGATGTTATTGTGGTTGGCTTGGTGGGTGAGCGTGGCCGTGAAGTTAAAGAATTCATCGAGGAAATACTGGGTGAAGAAGGGCGCCGTCGTTCTGTGGTGGTGGCCGCGCCGGCTGATGCATCGCCATTGATGCGTCTAAAAGGCTGTGAAAGCGCCATCACTATTGCCGAATATTTTCGCGACCAAGGCCTCAATGTATTGTTATTACTTGATTCGGTCACTCGTTATGCCATGGCGCAACGGGAGATAGCGCTCGCCGTTGGTGAACCACCCGCCACTAAAGGCTATCCCCCTTCGGTGTTTGCCAAGCTACCTGCTCTGATTGAGCGTGCGGGTAATGGCGGTGAAGGCCAAGGCGCCATTACTGCCTTTTTCACGGTGTTGTCAGAGGGAGATGATTTGCAAGACCCGATTGCTGATGCCGCACGAGCTATTTTAGATGGCCATATTGTGCTTTCACGAGAGCTTGCCGACAGTGGCCATTACCCGGCCATTGATATCGAAAAATCGATTAGTCGAGTCATGCCGCAAGTGGTCTCAGAGCAACATATGCAGCAAGCGCGGTTAATCAAGCAAGTGGTGGCAATGTACAATGAAAACAAAGACATGATCACCCTGGGCGCATACCAAAAAGGCACCGATCAGATACTCGATCAAGCCATTGATATGATGCCGCGTATTAATAACTTTTTACGCCAGGGAATGAAGGATGTGGTGCCTTACGATGAGTGTTTAACGTCGTTAGCCAATTTACTAGGGCAGGGAGGTAACCATGGCTAAGCTGGCGCTGCTTTATAAACTTGAATCGGATAAAGAAGAGAAGCTGCGTGCTGACTTTCTAGGCGCGCAACAGCACTGGCAGTCTCATCAGCAAAAGCTCAATGGACTTAACCAGTTTCGCCAAGAGTATTTTGCACAATTGACACAAAAGGCACAGGCCGGTTTATCCAGCGCTGGATTTAGTCACTACCAAAACTTCATCAGCAAAATAGACCAAGCCATTGAGCAGCAAACACAGGTGGTTGAAACTGCCCACAGAGTCACCGAGCAGCACCAATCACAATGGCGTCAACAGCGGGTACGTACTGAAGCCGTAGCCAAGTTAATTGAAAAAGAAAAAATTAAGCAACAAGCGAAGTTAGCGAAAGCAGAGCAAAAAATGTTGGATGAATTCGCTACCAATCAGTTTTATGCCCGACGGCGTTCAGGCGAAACTGGTATGTAACTTGCTGTAATTTTCTAAAAGCTTAGTTAACCTTGCAAAGCGGCACTGCTTTGCCACCTTTGAAGGGGTCATATGATGACACAGGTAGAATCAGTAATTGTCCTTCCCCAATCGGGACAGAGCCAAGATAAGGGGGCTTCATCCACTTACGACTCTGGTGAGAAAGAGTTTGCGCAATTCTATTCTCAAGAGCAGCAACGCCAAGACCGTGTGAAGCGCTCCCCAGAGGATGAAAAGCAGGCCATTGGTGGCTTTGTGGGTCAAAAAAGTGATTCAAAAGAGCCCCAAAAAAATACTCAAGAAACCGAACAAAGTGTTGATAAATCAGCGGAAAAGGTTAACGAGCAAAGTAGTGATAAAGAACCATCAGCAACGGTCTTGGATGGCGAGGGTGATGCAGCTGATGGCGCTGAGCCGCCTAGTCATGCAGCGCAGCCTAGCGAAGAGGTGGCGCAGACGACTCCTATAGCGGCTAGTGAAGATGACTTTTATCAGCAACTTTTTGCGCAATTATCGATGAGCACGGAGCTTTCTGCGGTTGCCAAAGAAGTGGGCAGTGCTCTTAATGGTACCGGGTTCAGTGATGATATTGATGTCGACTTTATTGCTAAGCTGCCAATCGAGCTTAAACAATCGCTTGCCCGTTTAACGCCGGCACAGCGCAGTGAGTTGAGTGTGCAACTACAGCAAATGGCCTCGGCAGCAGGGATAGACGCAAAAGCCTTGGCTAGCATAGAGACACAACTGAATCAGTTAGTGGCCCCCCCAGGGCAGTCAGGCCTGAGCGATGCTGAACGTATTGCCGTGCAAGCCAAAGAATTATCAATGGCAAAAGCCAGTGAACAGGTGCAGCGTCCAGCCGAGAGTGTAGCAGCACGCAGTGCTGAGGATGCCAGCAAACTAAATAATTCAACTAAGGTTGCCAGTGATGTTCAGCAAGAACTGAATAAAGTACTCGCTGGTGGCAAAGCCCTTGGTGCAGAGGCTGCTAAGTCTGATGCAAAAAATAGTACCGCGAGCGCGGTGCCAGGGTCATTAAACCCAGAGCAACAGCAACGCCAATCCCAAACTCAAACTCAAACTCAGCATATATTGGCAGCAGCCAAAGTTGAAGCCGACCAAGGCGGGCCCAGTGCCAGCAAAACGACTCAAGCAGCGGTTAATCCAATGTTGGGCGATGCACAAATGAAAGCGGCTCAGCCACAAGGGGATAAGCAAACTAATCTATCAGCGAGTAAATTCAGCACCGAGCCTATGGCTGAGTCAGGGGATAAAGCGGTTTCGCCAAGTAAAGGTACTCAAGGAGAGAGCGCTCAACCTTCAGCCAGTGCTTTGAGCGCTCAGTCTAAAGTGACCCAGCTTGCCAGTGCATTAGTGGCGCACGCGCAAGGCAATACCGAGCTCAGCAGTGCAATTGAGGCGGACCTTGCTCATTGGCAGCAGGTGCAACAAGCCGCCATGCAAAGTACGCAGCACAGCCAAGCTCAAGGGCAAACTCAGCGTATGGCGCTGGATCCGGCACTACTGCAAGCAATTAATATCACTAAAAACGACGCCGCGCAGCAAATACAGCAGCGCGTGAATATGATGCTTAACCTCAATAACCAAGAAGCCGAAATCCGTCTTGATCCACCGGAGCTAGGAAGTATGCAAGTGCGGGTACGCAGTGAGGGAGAACAAGCACATGTTAATTTTGTAGTGCAAAATCAACAAGCTAAAGAAGCGCTAGAGCAGGCGATGCCGCGATTAAGAGATCTACTAGCGCAGCAGGGGTTATCTTTGGGTGATACCAACGTCGAGCAGCAAAATCAGCAAAGTGCGCAGCACGATGGTGAACAAGGTCAAGGCAGCGAGCATGGCCCATTGACAGAGCAAGCAAGCAATGATGAAAACCATGGCTTAGAGCAACAGCAGAAAAACGCGCCAATGGAACAAGGAATTGATTTCTATGCGTAATAACTATTGCTATTATACAGTTAAGTGATTCTATTCGAGGCAACCTATGGCCGATGATAAGCAAACCGACCTGCAAATAGAAGAAGGCGGCGGCTCAAAGAAAAAACTGATTATAATCATTGCTGTTGTAGTGCTATTAGTCGGTGGTGGTGCAGGCTACTTCCTGTTTGCTGGGGGCGACGACCCGGCGCCTGCTACACTGGAACAAGAGCAAGGTGGTGCATCAGAGCAAGGTGGTGCAGCACCGAGTGCACAGCTTGGCAGTGCATTGTATGTGGGTATGCCTCGTCCTTTCGTATTCAATGTACCGGGCGCTGCACGTGATCGCATAGTACAAATTAAAGTACAGCTATTAGTGCGTGGCGAAGGGAACGAAGAGGCCGCTAAAAAGCATATTCCACTTATTGAAGGCACATTATTAAGTGTGTTCGCCGGTACTAATGCCGATGAGCTAAGCACTGCAGCAGGTAAAGAATCTTTGCGTGACGAAGCGCTTACGCAAGTACAACAAGCCCTCGAAGGCGTAGAGGGTTCGAAAGTCGTAGAGCGAGTGCTCTTTACCGGCTTTGTAATGCAGTAAGGGGTAGATGTGAGCGACTTATTATCTCAAGACGAAATTGACGCGCTACTGCACGGGGTAGACGATGTCGAAGAAGAGGATACCTCCGAGGGTGCCAGTGCCAGTGGCGAGAGCGCGCTGCAGTATGACTTTTCTTCACAAGATCGTATTGTCCGTGGGCGTATGCCAACGCTTGAGATTGTCAATGAGCGCTTTGCCCGACATATGCGCATCAGCTTATTTAATATGATGCGTCGCACCGCTGAAGTGTCCATCAACGGCGTGCAAATGATTAAATTTGGTGAATATATTCACACCTTGTTTGTTCCCACCAGTTTGAATATGGTGCGCTTTCGCCCGTTAAAAGGCACCGGGCTGATTACTATGGAAGCGCGGCTGGTATTTATATTGGTAGACAACTTCTTTGGCGGTGATGGCCGTTATCATGCCAAAATTGAAGGTCGTGAATTCACCCCTACCGAACGCCGTATTGTACAGATGCTGCTGAAAATCATCTTTGAGGATTACAAAGAAGCGTGGGCTCCGGTCATGGATGTGTCGTTTGAGTATTTAGACTCGGAAGTAAACCCGGCGATGGCCAATATTGTCAGCCCCACTGAAGTGGTGGTGATCAGCTCGTTCCATATTGAGCTTGATGGTGGCGGTGGCGACTTCCATATTGCCCTACCATATTCCATGTTGGAACCCATCCGTGAGCTGCTTGATGCCGGTGTACAGTCTGATACTGAAGACACTGATTTACGCTGGTCTAAAGCGCTGCGCGATGAAATCATGGATGTTGAAGTCGACTTATCGACACGGTTATTAGAGGTAGACTTGAGTCTTGAGCAGATTATGGAGCTCAAAGCTGGAGACATTATTCCAGTAGAAATGCCTGAGCATATCACTGTGTTTGTTGAAGATTTGCCGACCTTCCGCGCTAAGATGGGCCGCTCTCGGGATATGGTGGCATTGCAAATTAGTGAAAAGATTAAACGCCCAGAATCGGTGAAGTCGGAACTTCATGTGTTTACGAAAGGCGGTAAGAAGCTCGACTCAGATGCTGAATTAGCCGAGCTTGAGGAAGATCTGCATTTAAGTGAAGGCGTAGATTTAGATTGGTAAAAAGGTGCGCGCATGCGCGCCTAGCAACAGAGGTTGTATGTAATGAGTGATGATCAAGATACCATGGATGAATGGGCCGCAGCCCTAGCCGAAGCCGAAGAAGGTGAACAAGGCGGTGGCGACGATGCCCAGGTTGCAGAGCTAGACGAGCTCTCCGAAGAGCGTGATGAGGTCACGCCAGAGGAAAAGCGTAAGCTGGATACCATTTTAGATATTCCGGTGACCATTTCTATGGAAGTGGGCCGCTCTAAAATCAATATCCGAAATTTGCTACAGCTTAACCAAGGTTCAGTGGTTGAACTTGATCGCGTTGCTGGCGAGCCATTGGATGTATTAGTGAATGGCACCTTGATTGCGCACGGTGAAGTGGTGGTGGTGAACGATAAGTTTGGTATTCGCTTAACCGACGTGATTAGCCAAGTAGAGCGGATCAAAAAACTACGATGAGAGCATTGGCCTCGCTTTTTGCCCTCGTGGCACTTCCCGTTTATGCGCAAAATGGTGCCGCCCAGCCTGGCGCGGGGCTTAATCTCAATGTTATGTCTATGTTGTTGTCGCTGTTGTTGGTGGTCGGGACAATTATCGCATTAGCTTATATGCTTAAGCGTTTTAATCCGAATATGGCCAATAATGACGATTTTAAAGTTATACGCACTTTGCCACTGGGGACTAAAGAGCGGCTACTGGTGGTAGAAATCGATAATAAGCAACATTTATTAGGCGTTACGCCAGGTGCCATCAATTACTTATATGAGCTGGAAACGCCGCTCAAAGAGCGCGAGATGGCGCCACTGGCAAAGCAACTCAGCCACATACTCAATACTAAAAAAAAGACCTAAGATAATGAAATACTGGCTAATACTTCTTTTTGCTATGCTTTTAAGCCCGACTGCTTTTGCAGAGCAAGGGCTTCCCGCCGTGACCGTAACCACCAACGCCGACGGCACGCAGGATTACTCAGTCACCTTGCAAGTATTAGCGATTATGACGGCGCTGAGCTTTATCCCTGCCGCCGTTATTATGATGACCTCATTCACCCGTATTATTGTGGTGTTGGCGATATTGCGCCAAGCCATCGGCTTGCAACAAACTCCTTCGAACCAAGTGCTGCTGGGCATGTCTTTGTTTCTGAGTATTTTTATTATGGCACCGATATACAATCAGGTGCATGACCAAGCGATTCAGCCTTACCTAGACGAAGAAATGTCCTCTATGCAGGCGCTGGAAGCCGCTAAGCAGCCGATGAAGGCTTTTATGCTTTCACAAACACGGATAAAAGATTTAGAAACTTTTGCGCAAATAGCCGGTTATGAAAAACTAGACTCGCCTGCGGACACACCTTTTATCGTGGTGATCCCCGCATTTGTTACCAGCGAATTACAGACCGCGTTTATTATTGGCTTTATGTTTTTCATTCCCTTTCTGATCGTCGATTTAGTCGTGGCGAGTGTCTTGATGGCCATGGGTATGATGATGCTCTCGCCCATGATTGTCTCCTTACCCTTTAAAATTATGCTATTTGTATTAGTGGATGGGTGGTCACTGGTAATGGGCACCTTGGCACGTAGCTTTGGGTTGGGAGTGTAACAATGGAGCCGGGCATTTTTGTCGATATTCTCAGTGATGCTTTATTTTTGGTGATAAAGCTGGTGTCGGCGATCATTGTCCCTAGTTTGATTGTTGGTTTGATTGTTGCGGTATTCCAAGCGGCGACCTCAATCAATGAGCAAACCTTGAGCTTCTTACCTCGTTTGCTCGTCACCCTAAGTGCACTTATTATCGGTGGCCACTGGTTTACGCAGGAACTTATGGACTTCTTTAACCGCTTAGTGCTGTCGATACCTGAAATCGCGGGGTAACCATGGAATACCCCTTTGCCGTCATTGTTCAGTGGCTAAGTGACTACTTACTTCCCTTAGTCCGTATACTGGCAATGTTGATGGTCATGGCAGGGATAGGGGCACGTAATGTCCCTTCGCGTATTAAGCTTGGCTTGGCCTTGGTGATTGCCTTTGTTGCGGTGCCGGTATTGCCTCCTACTCAGTTCACCAACCTGTTTTCGTTGGAAATGGTGTTTGTGGTGCTGCAACAACTGCTCATTGGTGTGGCTATGGGCTTTGCCTCGCAGTTATTATTGAATACCTTCATTCTCGCCGGGCAAATCTTAGCAATGCAAACGGGCTTGGGTTTTGCCTCGGTGGTTGACCCCTCAAATGGCCTAAGCGTGCCGGCGGTGGGGCAGTTCTATTTAATTCTCACCACCTTATTATTTTTTGTTTTTAACGGTCATTTGATGATGATCCAAATGATTGTACACAGCTTTATCGCGGTCCCTATCGACGGCACTTGGTGGGCGGTTGATCACTACTGGGATATCGTTACCTGGGGCGGGTGGATGTTTACCACCGCTTTGGTATTGGCGTTGGCACCGCTGACTGCCATGTTGGTCATTAATTTATCTTTTGGCGTGATGACGCGAGCGGCACCGCAATTAAATATCTTCTCAATTGGTTTTCCCTTCACCCTAGTGGCGGGGTTAACCATTATCTGGGCAACCTTAGGAAACTTCATGGCGCAGTTTGAGGCGCAGTGGTTACGCATGGTTGAGCTACTTTGCTCGATGGCAGGCTGTAGTCCTTAGGAGTTGTTATGGCAGAAGATTCAGGTCAAGAACGTACCGAAGAGCCCACGCCGAAAAAGCTACAAGAGGCGAAGAAAAAGGGCCAAATAGCACGCTCAAAAGAGTTGGGTACCACCTTTGTATTGATTATGTCGGCGGTTTCTTTGCTCATTTATGGCCCCGATATTGGTCGTGGTTTACACACAGTCATGAAGCGAATGCTATCGCTCAGTCGCAACGAAACTTATGACACCACCAAGATGTTTGCGGCATGGGGGGCGGTAGCGGATTCATTGCTCTATCCCATGAGCATGTTTGTACTGGTTATAGTTATCGCCGCGTTTATTGGTAATACCATGCTTGGCGGGTTTAACTTTTCATGGCAAGCGATGGCACCCAAAGCCAGTAAGATGTCGCCGATGAAAGGGTTCAAACGTATACTTGGGCCGCAAGCAGCAGTTGAACTGATAAAAGCGCTGCTCAAATTCGGGCTAGTTGCAGCGTGTGCGGTGTTTCTGATCAAAATGTATTTTTACGAAATCCTGCATTTGAGTATCGAAACGCCACCGAACAATATAGCTCACGCGTTGGAAATTATTGCCTGGATGTTTCTAGCATTGAGTTGCACCATGATTGTTGTCTCGGCGGTGGATGTGCCTTATCAGGCGCATAACCACCACAAACAGTTGAAGATGACCTTACAAGAAGTTAAAGACGAGTATAAAAACTCCGAAGGTGACCCGCAGATCAAAGCGCGTATTCGGCGAACCCAGCGGGAAATGTCACAACGTCGGCAAATGCAAGATGTGCCTGATGCGGATGTGGTGGTAACCAACCCGACACACTTCTCGGTAGCGATAAAATACGATACTGAAAAAGCCGGTGCGCCAATAGTATTGGCGAAAGGGGCCGATGAAATGGCCTTACAAATTCGTAAAATAGCCAAGGGGAATGACGTCCCGCTGGTAGAGTCTCCAGTGCTAACCCGGGCGCTCTATCATACCACTGAAGTAGGCGAACAAATTCCCGAGCAGCTATTTACCGCCGTCGCGCAAGTGTTGGCCTATGTGTATCAGCTGAAACGCTTTGAAAAAGGACGCGGTCGCCGGCCGTCTAAACTGGCAGACAAACTACCTATTCCTGATGAATTCAAGTATTAACCAACTGAAATATAAGATATAAAAAACTGGCCTACTCCTTGCTTTGATGACTGCAGTGTCAATTTATTGCTGTAGCATTTATGGATTTTAAGGCCGTTCTCACCCAGCTTAATCGCGATAAAAAAGAATATGCAAAAGGCGTAGGTACGCCGCTGTTGGTGCTTGCTGCACTGGCAATGGTGGTATTACCTATGCCGCCATTTCTACTGGATATTCTATTTTCGTTTAATATTGCGCTGGCCTTGGTGGTACTGTTAGTTACGGTCTACACCATGAAACCGCTTGAATTTGGTATGTTCCCAGCGGTGCTTTTAGTCGCGACCATTATGCGTCTGGCGCTTAATGTTGCCAGTACGCGGGTGGTGTTATTAGAGGGCCACCAAGGCGGGGATGCGGCCGGTAAAGTAATTGAAGCCTTTGGCTCGGTGGTGATCGGCGGTAACTATGCCGTGGGTCTGGTTGTCTTTCTGATCTTAATTATTATCAACTTCGTGGTTATCACCAAAGGGGCCGGGCGTATATCAGAAGTGTCTGCCCGCTTTACCCTCGACGCGATGCCCGGTAAACAAATGGCCATTGATGCCGATTTGAACGCGGGTTTTATCAGCGCCGAGCAAGCGCGGGAGCGGCGTGAAGAAGTCACCCGTGAAGCGGACTTTTACGGTTCGATGGACGGTGCCAGTAAGTTCGTAAAAGGCGATGCCATTGCGGGTATCGTTATCTTAGTGATCAATATCGTTGGCGGATTGTTCGTCGGTATGATCCAACATGACTTGAGTTTTTCTCAGGCCATGGAAGTGTATACCTTACTCACCATTGGTGATGGCCTCGTGGCACAGCTGCCATCGCTGTTGCTATCAATCGGTACTGCTATCGTCGTAACTCGCCAAAATGAATCACACAATATGGGCGAGCAAGTTAAAACCCAGCTTGGTAATGACAAAGCACTGTGGATAGCATCCGGTATTCTCATCACCATGGGGTTGGTACCGGGTATGCCACATGTGGCGTTTTTAGGCTTGGGTGGCTTACTTGGTTTTATTGCTTATTATTCGCAAAAGCAGGCAAAGCTTGCTGCTGAGCAGGAGCAACAAGAAGCTGAGCAGGGCCCTGGCAGCAATGTTGCCACCCACGACGAACCAAAAGAATTGGGCTGGGACGATGTGCAGCAAGTCGATGTCATCGGCTTGGAGGTAGGCTACCGTTTGATCCCGCTGGTGGATCAGGCCCAAGGTGGGGAATTGTTAAGCCGCATTAAAGGGGTCCGTAAGAAGCTCTCACAGGAACTGGGCTTTTTAGTGCCGCCCGTTCATATTCGCGATAATTTAGAGTTAGACCCTAATGCCTATCGTATTACCCTAATGGGCGTGTCCAGTGGTGATGGTGAACTCAGTCATGGTGATGAACTGGCCATCAACCCGGGTCAAGTCTTTGGCCCAATCAATGGTGTGGCGACCAAAGATCCGGCTTTTGGTCTGGATGCGGTGTGGATCAAGCCAGAGCAAAAAGATGAAGCACAGTCTTTAGGTTACACCGTCGTTGATGCTGCTACGGTAGTAGCGACCCACATTAGCCAGTTACTCACTAATAACGCCTCACTGCTATTGGGTCACGAAGAAGTTCAGAGTCTGCTTGATATGCTAGCGAAAAGCCATCCGCGTCTAGTAGAAGGTCTAGTACCAGATGTGTTACCGCTGACGACCATAGTGAAAGTGCTACAAAATCTCCTCAATGAAGGCGTTGCTATTCGCGATATGCGCAGCATAGTACAAACACTCGTAGAGTATGGTCCGCGCAGCCAAGACCCTGATGTATTAACCGCAGCGGTACGTATTTCATTGCGTCGTTTGATTGTGCAAGATGCGGTTGGCGCTACGCCAGAAATTCCTGTCATAACATTGGCGCCTGAGTTGGAACAGATGTTGCATCAGTCGCTTCAGAACGCAGGAGATGAGGGTGCTGGCATTGAGCCAGGCTTGGCAGAGCGGCTACAGGCCTCTTTAAGCGAAGCCCACCAGAACCAAGAAATGTCGGGTGAACCTTCCATCTTATTGACCTCCGGGATGCTTCGTACAGTGTTATCACGTTTTGTGAAGCACACCATCCCAGGGCTTAAGGTGATGTCTTACCAAGAAGTGCCCGATGAGCGTCAAATTAAGATTGTTAGCTCCGTTGGACAGCAATAGATCGGAAAGCCGGTTGTGAGAGGGTAATATTATGAAAATCAAACGCTTTTTTGCTAAAGATATGCGTACAGCACTGAAAGAAGTAAAAGATGAGCTGGGTGTTGACGCGGTGATCATGTCGAACAAAAAGCTTGCAGATGGCGTTGAAATCGTTGCTGCTATTGACCATGAACGCCCAGCAGCCGCACCGAAAAGCGCTCCCCAGCAGCAAATGCAGCCGCGCGCCACTGAGCAGCGTATGGTACGCCCACAAACACGTACGCAACGTCCCGAGCCGCAAAGTCACAATGGTGTGGCTGATTCATTACAGGCGTTGTTAGAGCGTCAGAGCCCGAAACCAAAGAATGCTGCTCTCGCCGACATGTTTTCGCAATCAGGTATTGATATGAGCGCGCCTGAAGAGCCCGTTGAACAGCCTCGCCATCGCGCCGCGCCGGCCAATCACTATGCTCCGCAGCCAACGCTAGCAGAGCCAACTCAAGCCCGCGCTGCAGCGCAGTCCATGGGTGATGATTTAGACGGTGACGGTTTTGACGAGCTACATCGCCAGCCCAATGATTCTGTACAGCAAGAGGCCATGGACAGCGAAGAGATCAGTGCCATGCGCGATGAGATGAATGCCATTCGTCAGCTTCTTGAACATCAAGTATCCGGCTTATTACATCAGGACCGAGCGCGCCGCGATCCAACTCGTGCCTGCTTTATCGAGCGCTTGCAGGGCATGGGCATCGACACTGAAGTGGCTGAGCAGTTGGTGCGTTATGTACCAGACGATGTATCGCGCAAGCAGGCATGGAGTGCAGCCCTGGATATGGTGCAAAAGCAGCTACACACCACCAATAATGAGATTTTACGTCATGGCGGCGTCTATGCGTTAGTCGGCCCTACGGGCGTAGGCAAAACCACGACGGTTGCAAAACTGGCCGCATTAGGGGCGCAAAAATACGGCGCTGACAAGGTTGCGCTGATCACCACGGATACATACCGTATCGGTGCTTACGAGCAGCTAGCAACTTATGGACGCATCATTGGTTGCCCTGTGAAGCAAGTAAAAGATGCCAATGAATTGGCCGATGTGCTTTATCAATTACGCAATAAACGTCTAGTATTAATTGACACAGCGGGAATGAGCCAGCGCGATTTACGTTTAAGTGAGCAATTAAACACGCTCATGCGCAGTACGCGAGTCGATATTCGTAGTTATTTAGTGCTCAGTGCCACAGCACAACATGAAGTGCTTCAAGAGACCGTAAGGCACTTCCAAAAAGTTGACTTAAGTGGTTGTATTTTCACCAAACTTGATGAAAGTCTAAGTTTAGGCGAGATTATTAGTGTAGCGATTCAAAATCGCTTACCAATAGGGTATCTTACTAACGGTCAACGCGTTCCAGAAGATATTCGCGTTGCTAACTCAGAAAAAATGGTTAGAAAAGCTGAACAATTGTTTATCAAACGCCAAAAAACACAAAAATCAGCGGCACCAGCAGGGCGCCAAACAGTGGCGTCTCAGGCAGTAGGAATGTATGATTAACACAGTGCACGATCAAGCAAGTGGCCTTCGAAAAATGAATCAAAACAATAGCCAAGGCGTAAAAGTAATCGCCGTGACCGGTGGCAAAGGGGGCGTCGGTAAAACCAATGTCTCTTTGAATTTAGCTATTGCCATGGGTCAGCAAGGCAAACGTGTCTTAGTGTTAGATGCTGACCTAGGACTGGCAAACTGTGACGTTATGCTTGGTCTGCGTGTTGAAAAAAACCTTTCTCATGTTCTAAGTGGTGAGTGCGAACTGCGTGATATACTGGTAACTGGGCCTGCAGGCATTCGTATTGCTCCGGCAACATCGGGGTCACAGAGCATGGTTGAACTGAGTGCTGCAGAGCATGCAGGTTTAATCCGTGCGTTTAGCGAGCTCGATAACGACTTTGATGTCCTCATTGTCGACACCGCCGCCGGTATCTCCGATATGGTACTGAGCTTCTCGCGTGCTGCGCAAGATGTTGTGGTGGTGGTCTGTGATGAGCCAACCTCAATTACCGATGCCTATGCGTTGATCAAGGTGCTTAGTCGTGAACATGGCGTATACAAATTCAAAGTCGTTGCCAATATGGTACGCAGCCAGCGTGAAGGGCAAGACTTATTTGCCAAACTCTCCAAAGTAACCGACCGATTTTTAGATGTGGCGCTCGAATTAGTGGCCACCGTGCCCTATGATGAAAACATGCGAAAATCAACGCGTCGCCAGAAAGCCGTTGTGGAGTTATTCCCTAACTCACCCGCTTCGGTATCGTTGAAAAGTCTCGCTGGCAAGGCATTAAAGTGGCCAACCCCGAATCAACCATCGGGGCATTTGGAGTTCTTCATTGAAAAGCTGGTCAATAATTAACTGTTGTTCGGATTTATGAATAAAGTGGCTGGATATCAAGATCAATTACAATTAAACACTCTGGTCGAGCGCCATGCCGCGCTGGTCAAGCGTGTTGCATGTCATTTGCTGGCTCGACTGCCGGCGAGTGTGCAGCTCGATGATCTCATTCAGTCCGGCATGATTGGCCTCATTGAGGCATCAAAAACCTTTGACGCCAGTAAAGGCGCCAGTTTCGAGACGTTTGCTGGTATTCGTATTCGTGGTGCGATGCTTGATGAAGTACGACGAGGAGATTGGGCTCCACGATCGGTACATCGCAATAGCCGCGCTGTAGCTACCGCTGTACATGAATTAGAAACCTCCCTAGGTCGGGAACCAAAGGATGTTGAAGTAGCTGAAAAACTTGATATTTCGCTCGATGAATACCATCATATTTTAAACGATGTTAATTGCTCTAAAGTGCTCGGTATCGAAGACTTAGGTGTCGATGAAGATGTACTCACCCCGAGCTGTGAACAATCTCAAACGGGGCGGCCCTACATCAGCGTTCACAATGAACGCTTTAACCAAGCATTAGTAGCGGCAATTAATTCTCTCCCCGAGCGTGATGCATTGGTATTATCGTTGTATTATAACGATGAAATGAATTTAAAAGAAATTGGGCAAATACTGGACGTAAGTGAGTCCCGTGTGAGTCAGATACATGGTCAGGCAATGATTAAGCTCAAAGCGAAAGTCAATGACTGGGTCAATTAGTAGTAAGAATAAAGGTTCATACCTCACTGGAGGATACTTTGGATAAAAACATGAAAATTCTCGTGGTCGATGACTTTTCCACTATGAGAAGAATCATTAAAAACCTATTGCGTGATTTAGGCTTTACCAACGTGCAAGAAGCGGACGATGGTAGTACCGCGCTGCCCATGTTGCAAAACCAAGAGTTTGACTTTGTGGTTACCGATTGGAACATGCCAGGTATGCAGGGTATCGATTTGCTCCGTGCAATTCGCGCCGACGACAGCTTAAAGCACATTCCAGTACTGATGGTAACTGCAGAGGCGAAGAAAGAACAAATCATTGCCGCTGCCCAAGCTGGCGTGAACGGTTACATTGTTAAGCCCTTTACCGCAGCTACATTAAAAACCAAGCTGGATAAAGTATTTGAGCGCTTAGGTTAACCGAGAAGGAGAGGTTTATGTCAGCTCCCGCTGCACCTCACATTACCCTAGAGCAAGCCAAACAGCTTGTATCGTTTCTTGAGCAAGGTGAGCAGGAGAAAGCCGATCAGCTGATCCTCGATGCTGCTTCCAAGGAACAGTCCGAACTGTTTGCTGAGGTTGGCAAGTTGACGCGGCAGCTTCACGAGTCGTTGAAGAATTTCCAACTCGATACGCGCTTGAACGACCTCACGCAAGAAGCCATTCCCGATGCTAAGCAGCGTCTTAATTATGTGATGGAAATGACCGAGCAGGCGGCAAACAAAACCATGGATGCCGTGGAAGCCAGTTTGCCCATCGCTGAGCAGCTATCCACTGAACTACATCAAATTAAACCCATTTGGGATAAATTGATGCGTCGTGATCTCGAATTAGGTGAGTTCAAGCAGTTGTGTCATCAGCTCGATAGCTTTATGAACCGCTCTCAAGGCAGCACAGTGGAGCTGCACGATCTACTTAACAATGTGCTGATGGCGCAAGATTACCAAGATTTAACAGGGCAAGTAATTCGCCGCGTAATCGAGCTGGTGCGCGAGGTAGAAGACAGCCTTATTAATTTATTAACTGTGTTTGCGGGCAACGAAGGTGAAGAACCGGTGGTTGAACAACAAAAAGCAAAACCAGCTGTGAACGCAGAAGGTCCAGAAGGGCCAATTATAGACACAGAATCACGTGATGACGTGGTCTCAGGCCAAGATGAAGTAGACGACTTGTTGTCTAGTTTAGGCTTCTAAAGAGGAGAGCGGCTGCATGAGCTTTGAAGTAGATGAAGATATTTTACAGGACTTTTTAGTCGAAGCAGGTGAGATATTGGAGCAGCTCTCTGAGCAGTTAGTAGAGCTTGAAAATAACCCTGATGATAAAGACTTGCTCAACGCTATCTTCCGGGGCTTCCACACTGTTAAAGGGGGAGCTGGGTTTCTCGGCATGAATGAGTTGGTGGATGCCTGCCATGGTGCTGAGAATGTGTTTGATATTCTGCGCCAAGGTAAGCGCCAGGTTACTTCTGAACTGATGGACGTGATCCTGCAAGCGCTCGATACAATTAACGACATGTTTGCGCTTATTCAAGCACGAGAGCAGCCGCAACCTGCAGACCCTGAGTTACTTGCTGTATTGCATAAACTGAGCGAACCTGAATCCGAAGATGAGGCACCTATTGCAGTGCCTGAACCTGCCGCAACTCCCAGTGAACCTGTTGTTGAACCCGAACCCGTGCCTGAAAATGACGCATCAGGGGCCGATGATTTTGGCGATGATATTTTGTTCGATGCGCCAAGTGCTGGCAGTGACGAAGGCGAAGCGATTGATGAAATCACCGAAGATGAATTCGAAAGCTTGCTTGATGAATTGCACGGCCAAGGCAAAGGCCCGTCTGTGGGTGAAGGGTCAGCGGATGCTGGAGCATCCGGTAATGATGAAGATATTACCGATGATGAGTTTGACTCGCTACTAGACGAATTACATGGCGCAGGCAGCTTTGGTGCCATTAGCGATAATGGTTCCGCGCCGAGCGCCGACGAGCAGGGAGCTGCGCAGCAGAGTGCACCGACCGCTTCGGGCGAATCAGAGTCGGCCAGTGGTGATGATGAAGACATTACCGAAGATGAATTTGATGCGCTACTTGATGAGCTGCATGGTAAAGGCAATGCGCCTAAAGCAAGCTCGGCAGACGCTTCGCCAGCGCCCGTTGAAAAGCCTGCGGCGCCAGTAAGCCAAAGTAAAGCTAAAGATACACCGCCGGCAACGCCAGCGCCTAGTCAAGCACCGGCGGCCGCAAAACCAGCGCCAAGCACGGCTAAGGGGAGCACCCCGCCTAGCAGTGGGGATGCCAAAAAACCGGCACCTAAAGCCGCACCACCGCCACAAGCAGAAACGACAGTGCGTGTCGATACCAAACGACTAGATCAGATCATGAATATGGTGGGTGAGCTGGTATTGGTGCGTAATCGTCTTATTACCTTAGCGAATAATAACAACAGTGAAGCTATGGGTAAGGCTATCTCTAATCTTGACGTGGTCACCGCCGACTTACAAGGTGCGGTGATGGCAACTCGGATGCAGCCAATTAAGAAAGTATTTGGCCGCTTCCCACGTGTGGTACGTGACCTTGCCCGCAGCTTACAAAAAGATATTTCCTTGGTCCTTGAAGGGGAAGAGACTGATTTAGATAAAAACCTTGTCGAAGCCCTCGCTGACCCACTTGTGCACTTAGTACGTAACTCAGTGGACCATGGTATTGAGATGCCTGATGTTCGAGAAGCAGCAGGTAAACCTCGCACCGGTACGGTGCGCTTATCGGCTTCTCAAGAGGGCGACCACATTCTCCTGAGCATCCACGATGATGGCGCTGGGATGGATGCCGAAAAACTGAAGAAAATCGCTATTAGCAAAGGGGTTATTGATCACGACCAAGCCGCTCGGTTGAGTGACACGGAAGCCTATAACCTTATTTTTGCACCTGGATTCTCCACCAAAGAGGAAATTTCTGATATTTCTGGGCGTGGTGTGGGTATGGATGTGGTGAAAACCAAGATCAGCCAGCTTAACGGCACCATTAATATCGACTCACAGCTCGGTGTTGGTACCCGTCTAGATATCAAAGTACCGTTGACGCTTGCTATTTTGCCAACGCTGATGGTGATTGTTGGTGAACAAACCTTTGCTCTGCCATTGGCGGCTGTTAGTGAGATTTTCCACCTTGATTTGACCAAAACCAACATTGTTGATGGTCAGCTCACCATTATTGTGCGTGAAAAAGCTGTACCACTATTTTATTTAGAGCATTGGTTAGTCAAAGGTGCGGACCGCACTCAACGTAAAGCCGAAGGCCATGTCGTCATCGTTCAAATTGGTACTAAAAAGGTCGGCTTTGTGGTGGATTCGCTGATTGGTCAAGAGGAAGTAGTCATAAAGCCTCTGGATGCGCTGCTGCAAGGCACACCAGGTATGGCCGGGGCGACAATTACCTCAGACGGTGGCATAGCCTTAATTCTAGACGTGCCAAGCATGCTAAAACATTACGCTGGGCGCTCCAGCGTTAACTAAAATCGAGTATTAAATGGCTGTCAAAGTTCTAATAGTTGACGACTCAAGCTTTTTTCGTCGCCGGGTTACTGAAATTCTTGAAGGTGATGCCAATATCGAAGTCATTGACGCAGCTGTCAATGGCGCTGATGCGGTGGAAAAAGCAGTTAAGTTACGCCCAGATGTGATCACCATGGATGTGGAAATGCCAGTGTTAGATGGTATTTCTGCAGTGAAACAAATCATGGCGAAATCGCCAACACCTATTCTTATGTTTTCCTCACTGACGCGTGAAGGAGCCAGCGCCACACTGGATGCACTTGATGCTGGGGCATTGGATTTCTTACCGAAAAAGTTTGAAGATATCGCGCGCAACAACCAAGATGCGATTGAGATACTTAGACAAAAAGTGCGCGAGCTAGGACGCCGTCGCCTTTCGCGTTTTAATCGCCCAACGACATCGACAACGGCATCATCACCAGCGCGCCCCAGTGTCACGACACGCAGTTCAGCGCAACTTGATAGAAGCTTTAACCAAGGAGCGTCGACTCGGCCTCAAAGCGCCAGCCAATTCAAGCCCAGCGGCAAAAAGTACAAGCTAGTGGCTATCGGCACCTCTACCGGGGGGCCTGTGGCGCTGCAAACAATTCTGACCAAGCTGCCAGCCAATTTTCCTCATCCTATTTTGCTTATTCAGCATATGCCGGCGGCATTCACTCCTGCATTTGCGCAGCGTTTGAATAACCTTTGCAAAATCAAGGTGAAAGAAGCGCAACAGGGAGACCGTTTACAACCTGGAACAGCGTACCTTGCACCCGGTGGTCAGCAAATGATGTTTGATGGCCGCGCTCAACAGCAAACCCTGAAGGTATTTCAAGACGACAACCCAAGAATTACTTATAAACCTAGTGTTGATGTTACTTTTGCCAGTAGCGCAAAAGCATTCGGCGGTGATGTATTAGCCATTGTGCTGACCGGCATGGGTGCTGATGGTCGCGAAGGTGCGCGGATGCTTAAACAATCAGGCTCACGGGTTTGGGCACAAGACGAGCAGTCTTGTGTCGTGTATGGCATGCCGCAAGCGATAGCCAGCGCCGGTTTGCATGATCACCAAGTGGCTCTTGACGATGTTGCCGCGCATTTACTCAAGGAAGTCGGCTGTGGATAAACTTTCCATAATTGGCCTTGCTGTTGCCATTATCGCCATTACCTTAGGCTATAGCCTCGAGGGCGGTATGGTTTCAGGGCTGATTGATGGACCGGCATTGATCATTGTCCTTGGTGGCACTTTAGGTGCCGTGATGTTGCAATCGCAACTAGCGACCTTCAAAAAGGCCTTGGGAGTCTTTAAGTGGGTATTTGTTCCCCCTTTTTATGATACTCAAGCTGGGATTGAGCAAATTAAATCGTGGGCCAGTACCGCACGTCAAAAAGGATACCTGGCTCTTGAGGAACAAGCACTCGTAAGTGAAGATCCTTATGCCGCTAAAGGCTTAAGCTTGCTGATTGATGGCTCTCATGAGCAGCGCTTGCGTGACACCCTAGAAATCGAGCTTATGTTAGAGCGCGAGCGGTTGCTAGATGCAGCTCGGGTTTACGAGGCCATGGGAGGATATGCGCCGACCATTGGTATTTTAGGGGCTGTGCTCGGGCTCATTCAGGCGATGGCATACATTAGCGAACCCGATAAATTGGGTGCAGGGGTCGCCACCGCGTTTTTGGCCACGATTTATGGTGTGGGCTTTGCCAACTTGTTATTCCTGCCCGTTGCCAACAAGCTAAAGCAAGTGATTGAAGAAAAAATGCTCTATCATGAGCTCATCGCTGAGGGCATCATGGCAATGCAGCAGGGAGAGACACCCGCAAATATAGAGTTGAAACTCGAGGCTTACTGCGCTGAGCGCCATGTTAGTGCAGGGTACTAATATGATGCGTATTCGTCACCGCCGAGGTCATGTAAAGGAGTCGCAACACACCCACCGTTGGCTCGTTTCTTACGCTGACTATATGACCATTATGTTCGCCTTGTTTGTGGTCATGTACGCGATTGCTATTAATAAAAAAGATGAGGAGTTTGCTATTTTCTCGCAGACTTTGGAGCAATTTTTTGACCGTGCTACCCAAGTGACTCAACCCATATTAACTGAGCAGCAGCAATCCACAGGGGACGGTGTGTTGCAACAACCACTGCCTGTTAATGAGAATGTGTTAGAAGGTGAAAGTATTGTCAAAGAGCCTATTCGTGGCTCAAAGTTGATTCCAGAGCAAGCAGACGTGAGTCTGATCGAGCAAAAAGAGCTCGGAGAGCCTTTAGAAACTTTGTTAGATAAGTTAACTGGCACTTTGCTTAACGAAATTCGCCAAGGTGATGCACAGCTCCAACTGAATGAGAACTGGCTTACTATTGAGATGAGTTCGGGGCTGCTTTTTCCAAGCGCCAGCGCCACGGTGACGAATCGTGCCGAACAAGTGGTGGCTCGTATTGCTGAGATTATTTCGCCAATGCGCAATTACTTGCGTGTGCGTGGCTATACCGATGACCGCAGTATCAATAACGAAATGTTCCGCTCCAATTGGCAGTTATCAGCGGCCCGTGCAGCGGCCGTAGTCAAAGAGTTGCAAACCCTGGGCATAAACCCTGCGCGAATGGCGTTGGAAGGGTATGGACAGTACACCCCTTTTGCTGACAATGATACTGCCCAAGGGCGGGCGCAAAATCGTAAAGTGGTCATCGCAATTTCAAAGTTTGCCTTGCCACTGCAAGAGGCTTCGCAACAAGACGGTGCCGTTGAATCAGTTGAGCCCGCAGTGGAGCAAGAGCTGCCAAGCACTGACAATACAATAAAAATAATACAACTACCCCATGGCGGTATTCGTATTACGACGCGCAATGAGGAACAGCAATAATGAAGGTATGGACGGTCGCGAACCAAAAAGGCGGGGTGGGTAAAACCACCACAACGGTGTCTTTAGGTGGTCTATTGGCTGAACAAGGAAAGCGTGTCTTATTAATTGATACTGACCCTCACGCGTCGCTTACCTACTATTTTGGTATAGATTCAGAGGCCATCGAAGTGAGTGCTTACGATGTTTTCACTCGCGGTAAAAATATGGCGAGCGAGGAAATACTGCAATCGCTGTGTCCATCCGGTGTCGAAAATATTGATATTCTGCCTGCTACCATGGCCATTGCCACGCTTGATAGAAGCATGGGTAATAAAAACGGCATGGGGTTAATACTTAAAAAGGTATTAGCGAAAATCAGCGAACATTATGACTATGCCATTCTCGATTGTCCGCCGGTACTTGGGGTGTTAATGGTGAACGCGTTGGCAGCAAGCGAGCGCGTGCTCATACCTGTGCAAACTGAATTTCTTGCGCTCAAAGGACTAGATCGCATGATGCGCACCATGGAGCTGATGCAGCAAAGTGCACAAACCTATAGCTATCAATACACGGTGGTCGCGACTATGTATGATAAGCGCACCAATGCCTCTTTGGATGCATACAAAAAACTGCGCGCTACGTATCATGACAGTGTTTGGCCGGGCGTGATCCCCATTGATACCAAGTTTCGCGATGCCAGCCTTGCGCAGCAGGTGCCTAGTAAGCACTGTGCTAAGGCGCGAGGCGTACAAGCCTATCGTGCGCTGTTAGACTATTTGCAAAACAAGCAGGTGGATGCATGAGTGGCCCTAATGAAAAGGTGATGAAGGAGTACCTCAGCGCGCTACTTAAAGAAGAAGCAGAGCCTAGGCGGGTAGCTAAGCCGGTCATCACTGAATCCCCTGAGGCAAATAAACTTGAGCCACTTGAAAAGTTACTTGCGCAGGCAGAGCAGCAAGCACAGGCTCGCGAGCAACAGCAACAGCAACAGCAACAGCAACAGCAACAGCAACAGCAACAGCAACAGCAACAGCAACAGCAATCCAGTACGCACGTTGAGGATATTGCTCGGGCAATTAATAAGGCAAAACCTGCATCCTCTGGCACTCAGCTGCGCGCGCCACAGGCGGCGCGAGAAGAATATATGCAGGGCGAATTTCAGGCGCTGTTTTTTGACGTGGCTGGTTTGCTATTAGCAGTGCCTCTGAAATCTCTCGGTGGTATTCACCAGATTGGTGAAGTAAACCAATTATTCGGGAAACCACCTTGGTTTAAAGGGGTGATGTTAAACCGCGATGAAAAAGTTAGCCTTGTGGACACTGCCCGCTGGGTAATGCCAGAAAAATATGACAAAAACTTGGAACAGGCATTAAACTATAAGTATGTGATAATGCTTGGAGAATCTCAGTGGGGATTAGCCGCTGAGAATTTGATCAACAATGTAACCCTGAAAAGTGAAGACGTAAAGTGGCGACAAAGCCATGGTAAGCGTCCGTGGCTTGCTGGGGTTATAAAAGAAAAAATGTGTGCTTTAATTGATGTGGATAACCTGCAACTGCTTTTAGAGCAAGGGTTAGACAGTCAGGCTGAGTAATCAGGCACAAACTAATTGGTAACCAAGGCCGATTCATGACAGACGGCGTTATGGAGCTAAGTATGAGCGAAGAAAGAATAGTATCAGCGAAAGATGTAGACAGCAGTGATGAGGTACTGCAATGGGTCACCTTCCGGTTAGAGGAAGAGACCTATGGTATCAATGTGATGCAGGTACAAGAAGTACTTCGTTATACCGAAATCGCGCCCGTGCCCGGTGCACCCAGTTATGTCCTGGGTATTATTAACTTGCGGGGCAACGTGGTTACCGTGATTGATACCCGTTCACGCTTTGGGTTGGTTGACGCTGAAGTCACTGACAACTCTCGTATTGTGATCATCGAGGCGGAAAAGCAGGTTATTGGTATTTTGGTCGACTCGGTCGCTGAGGTGGTGTATCTGCGCAGCTCCGAAATCGACAGTGCGCCCAACATTGGCACAGAAGAGAGTGCTAAGTTTATCCAAGGGGTCTCAAACCGTGACGGTGAGTTACTGATTTTGGTGGATCTAAACAAACTACTCAGTGATGAAGAGTGGGACGAGTTAAGTAATATCTAAGTAATGAAAGACCCGAATCTGCTGTATATGATAGCCGCTAGCATAGTGTTATTGCTGGCGGTTTTAGTAATAGTGTTGTGGTTACGTACGTCGCAATTAGCGCGGCAAATGCGGGCGCTGCGACAAAACATGGATACTGAAAAACAGGCGTCATCACAAACGCAAATTTTGCGTGCGGAGGTCAGTGAGTTGCGCACAGCATTGGCAAATATGAGCAACCGTATTGGCCAAATTCAACAGCGCACCGAAGAAGTGGCGCAACAGCAAGACACTATTCGTGAAGCAGACCCGCAAGCGCGAATCTACTCTCGAGCAGTAAAAATGATTGAGCTAGGTGCGCCCATGGAAGAAGTCATGAGCGAATGTGAGCTACCTCGGGCAGAAGCTGAGTTACTGTTCTCACTGCATCAGAAAAATTAAGCTTTCACATTGAGCTTATTGCTAAAGTTCTGCCACCCAGGTGGAAATTTCCCACGTAATACATAGGAAAAGGCAATAAGCTCAGCAATCACATAATAAAGCTCTTTGGGGATTTCTTGGCCTTGATCGAGCTTTTCTAAGGTCTTCGCTAAATCAGCATCTTGGTGAATTAAGATGCCTTGTTCTTGCGCTGCTTCGATAATGTGCTCGGCTAACTCGCCAAACCCTTTGCTTGATACGGTTGGCGCACTGCCATGCTCGTAGAGCAGTCCAATGGCACTGCGTTGAGTCGATGATGTCATACTACACCTTTAAATTAACGATACTATGACGGCGATAAAACTGCCGCCACTGTTGTACTTGTTGTTCACTCACCTGCTCAACCTTAATGGGCGCAACACCGAGGCCGTGACTTTGCAGCTTGCGTCTTAGTGTTTCACTGTGTTCGTTGGCAAGGTGGTGCAAAGCCTGAGAGCTGGCGCGAAGTTCACAATTGAGGGTTTGCTTACACAAGTGCGCCTGCACACTGAGCTCTCCCAATTTCGGGTAGTCAAATTGCATACGCACAAACCACACGTCTTCGCCTTTACCTTGTTGGCTCTTTTCTTTGTAGCGACCAATACTTAGCTGCGTTTGTCCTGCTTCAGGTGGCAAGCGCATAGGTAAAAACAGCTGTACCAAAGGGTTAGAATCTTGCTGCGTTGTTAATTGTGGAGCGCTGGACTGTGGCGTCATACTTTGTTTAATGGCTGCCAAATCGCCGCCTAATGCTTGCGCTCCCGCACTTTGCAGTTGCTGTAATACTTGCTCAGCAGCAGACGCTGGCGCTTGCGGTGTTTGGGCTAAAAGTAGGTTTATCAGTGGCATCAAGGCGCTTTGGCTGTGAGGAGCCATGGTGCTTGGCAGCTGTTGCAGGCTCTGAGCGCCCAACAGTGATAGCAAAAGAGTATCGATTTGAGCTGTGACGCTTGCACGGTATTGGCTAATAGGCTGTGACCAAGGCTGCAATTGGGCTTGCAACTGATTGACTGTGTTGGCTGGCGGGGTATGCGGTCCAACCATTTTACTAAAAGCTTGATTGACGAGTTGCTGTAGATCTTTAGGCGCGTTTTGCACCAGAGTGTCTAGATTGGCAAGGTGATGGGTCAAGCTATGCTGTGCTGTGTAAGGCTTTATTAGTGGTGCCATTAACGCCTTACTGAGAGGCAAGGAGAGTACTTGTTGTGCCCCTGATACCGTTTCTGTAGCAGCCCCAGACACCAAGGTCGCTTTTACCGTGTGTTGCATCTGTGCGGTTAATGCTAATAGCGGCGATTGATTGCGAAGGGTATTAAGCAAGGCGCTCACCTCAACGCTTGGGTTTAATGGTTGCGCCATGGCGTTGTGTCTTGCCGCGCCATTAAAGGCGCTGAGAGACACCGGTTCAAGCTTTTTCGGCGTATCAAATAACACCGTACTCAGTAGTGGTTTTGCAGTACTTTGTAATAACTGCTGAGCACTTGCGAGTGAATTGATACTTGGCGCACTTCGCCCTTGCTGCCAAGACTGTAATTGTTGCTTAGCATGCTGCCATAACGAGGTGCTTGCTTTGTTCTCTGTTACCGGCCTATCACCGAGTTGCTGTGTTGCCGAGGAGGCAGTGGCGGTGCTTTGAGTGTCCACAATCACTTGTGGGCGGGCAACGTGTAAGTCAATACGCGGCAATTGCAGTTTGAGTTGTAACGCAGGTGATGTTGGCGCCCCCCCCAGGCTTGTTGTGAGGCCCTGAGTTGGCAGTTGAGCCGATACGGTTCGGTTTATCGGCAAGGTCAATATGGCTTTATTCGCTTGGCCACCGACCAGGTTGAGCTGAGCATGCTTGCCATCGGGACGTGGTAACAACTGCAAGTTCATCGGCGTCTTTAGCAGCATGGCAACGAGCTTTTGTTGGCTCATCGGCAGTGGTAATTGGCTCCCTCCACTAAGCGGTAAGTGGGCCTGAATCTTTCCTTTCACTAACTGAACGACCAAGGATGTCGGCGATGGCTGAGCATTAATTATCTCGGCACTGGATTTATTTAGATGCAAACTGGCATTAAGCGCCGGTATTGATAACGCTGCTTTGTCAGTTAATTGCACTGTTAGCGCCAAACGCGTTGGGCTTACAATTTGGCCCTGACCATTGCTTAAGGCTGCGCCAAGCAAACGCATTATATCCTGAGCGGAGCCAAGCGGCAGCGAGGTTTTGCTGGGCGTTAATTGCAGTTGTCCTTGAGCATTAAGTTGTACGGTGCCTTGCTCAATAGTTAATGGTAGCGGCCCCTTTGGTGCTGATTGCAGGGGAACCTCGAGGGTACGCCATTGACCTTGCAGCTGAACTTGCATTGTTGCTTTGTCAGCGCTGATATGAACATTTTTAACCGCCAAGGGCTGCTCAGTGGGCAGCGTGAGTGTCTTAGCCTGCTGCGTATCGCCAGCGATGCTCAGCGTTTGTGTGTGATGAATTAAAGGGGCAGATGGGCCCGACATATTACCCCCGAAACAAGATCAAAGTTTTGCCCGCAATTTTTCGCATTAGCATAGCATTATGGTAGACTATCGCCCAATTTTAAGCACTGAGAATGTCTGTTCGTGTTACACGTTGACGCAGTCACTTGCATTAAGCAAGAGCGATGCCTGTTTGAAGACCTTAGCTTTTCAATAAACGCTGGGGAGATCATGCAGTTAGAGGGGCCTAATGGGGCTGGGAAAACCTCTTTATTGCGCATTTTGGCGGGCTTTTCAGAGCCTATGCAAGGGCAAGTGCGCTTTATGCAAACGTGTATTCGCCGTGACTACGAAAACTATGCGCAACAAGTGTTGTTTATTGGCCATAAAACAGGTGTAAACACACAGTTAAATGCATTAGAAAATTGTCAGTTCTGGCTTGATACTCACGGACTGAAAACCGACCTCAATATTTATGATGTGCTGAGCAATCTTGGCTTAGTAGGACTAGAAGATGTTCCGGTGCGACAATTATCAGCTGGCCAACAGCGCCGTGTTGCATTGGCTCGGTTGTGGCTCAATGATGCCAAACTGTGGTTTTTAGATGAGCCATTCACTGCCGTAGATAAAAAAGGCGTGGCATTATTGCAACAGCGTTTCGCTCAGCATTTAGCCCAACAAGGGGCGATTTTACTCACCAGTCACCAAGATTTGACCGCACACTTTTCACACCTCAGTAAGTTGCAGTTGGAGTATCGCATTTAATGATTCAGCAGCACTCCTACTGGCGAGTTTGGGCCAGCGTATATAAAAAAGATGTGCGTCTTGCTTTTCGCCAGCGCAGCGATATTGTTAATCCGCTGCTGTTTTTCTTAATCGTGATTACACTGTTCCCACTTGGCGTAGGTCCTGAGCCAAACTTATTGGCACGTATGGCGCCGGGTATTATTTGGGTCGCTGCTTTACTAGCGACGATGTTGGGTCTGGATAAAATGTTCCGAGATGATTACCTAGATGGTACTTTGGAGCAGTTATTATTGTCGCCATTCCCTTTGTCGCTGAGTGTGTCGGCAAAAATTGCAGCGCATTGGACCATTACAGGCTTGCCAATGGTGTTATTAACACCACTGTTCGCATTACTAATGAATTTAGAAATGCAGGCCCTCAATGCAACGTTGTTAACGTTGCTTATCGGTACTCCATTATTAAGCTTGATCGGGGCGATCGGCGCGGGGTTAACCGTGGGTTTGCAAAAAGGGGGAGTGTTACTCAGTTTGTTGGTCTTACCGCTGTACATTCCCGTATTGATTTTTGCGACTTCCGCCATTGATACAGCCAGCATGTCGTTGGCGTATGGCGGTCAGCTCGCAATCTTAGGTGCATTTCTTACCGTCGCCATTGTGCTTGCGCCTATTGCCGTTTCATCAGCATTGAAAGTGAGTATTAACTAGTATGTGGAAGTGGTTACATCCCTATGCCAAGGCCGAGCGGGCCTACACGCTGTGTAACACACTGTTGCCGTTTTTTGCAGTGGTTACCGTGATATGCATGATCTTAGGTTGGGTTTGGGGGTTGGCTTATGCGCCGGCCGATTACCAACAAAAAGACAGCTATCGCATTATCTTCATTCATGTACCGTCGGCTATTTGGTCGATGGGTGCTTATTCGTCGATGGCCATTGCCGCCATCGTCGCGTTAGTATGGCAAATTCGCAATGCCCAACTGGCGGTGATTGCTATAGCGCCGGTGGGTGCGGCAATGACAGTGATCGCATTATTGACCGGCGCCGCGTGGGGTAAACCTATGTGGGGTACTTGGTGGGTATGGGATGCGCGCTTAACCTCAGAGCTCATCCTGTTGTTTTTATACCTAGGGGTCTTGTCTTTGTACCATGCCTTTGAGGACAAACGTGCTGGAGGCAAGGCAGCGTCTATTTTGGCCCTTGTCGGAGTGGTCAACTTACCCATTATTCACTTCTCAGTCGAGTGGTGGAATACCCTGCACCAGGGCTCAACCATTACCAAATTTGATACCTCTGCCATCGACCCAAGTATGTTTTGGCCGTTAATGGTTAATATTGTCGCTTTTGCTGGTTTTCTAGGCTGGGCAACGTTGATCCGTTTGAAAACGGAGCTGTTAAAAAGTGAACAACATCGACCATGGGTGAGAGCACTCGCCACAGGAGCAAAACATGGAGTTTAATAGTTTTTCTGAATTTCTCGCCATGGGTGGGTATGGCTTTTATGTATGGCTTTCCTTCGGCAGCTGTGCATTTATTTTGATTGCGCTTTTAGTGACCTCGCTATTAGAGAAACGTAACGTGCTCAAGCAGGTTGCCGCTCAAAGCGCACGAGAGCAACGTATTGAGAGGGCGAAACGCTCGCAGCAGGAGTCGTCACTATGAACCCAAGACGCAAAAAACGCTTAATCACCATTATTGCCTTATTACTCGGTTTATCATCGGCGGTGGGGCTTACTCTGTATGCGTTGCAAGAGAACATTAACCTTTTCTATACCCCCAGTGAGCTGATTGAAGGCAAGGGTAAAGATTTGGAAAAACCCAGTATTGGCCAAAAACTACGGATTGGCGGCATGGTGGTGCCAGGCTCAGTTAAGCGCGACGAAAACTCGCTATTTGTAGAGTTTAAACTGATCGACAGTGGCCCTATGGTTACCATCCGTTACAAAGGCATCTTGCCGGACTTATTCCGTGAAGGCCAAGGCATCGTAGCCCAGGGCACCTTAGTGCAGACCGATGTGGTTGAGGCATTCGAGGTACTCGCCAAGCACGATGAAGAGTACATGCCAGAGGAAGTGGCAGAAGCGGTGAAGGGTATCAAACACGAGAAACCTAAATACAATAGCAATTACGGCAACTAAATTATGATTCCAGAGCTCGGGTACTTTTCCCTAACCTTAGCAATGGTGCTGTGTGTACTGTTGTTTATATTTCCTTTGTGGGGTGCGCATACCGGTAATCTCAGGTTAATGCGTGCAGCTCCGTCGTTGGCCGTGGGCCAATTCATTTTTGTTCTGCTCTCTTTCGCGGCTCTTATTTACGCCAGTGTCACCGATGACTTTACTGTCGCCTACGTTGCTTACCACTCCAGTAGCACGCTACCTTGGTATTACAAAATAACCTCGACTTGGGGTGGCCATGAAGGCGCTATTTTATTATGGCTGGTCATGCAAGCGGGTTGGACAGCCGCAGTGGCGCTGATGTCTAAATCGTTGCCATGGCCGCTGCGGGCACGGGTGCTCGGCGTACTTGGGTTCTTAGCGGTTGGCTTTATGCTTTATACCTTATTGATGTCGAGCCCGTTTGAACGCTTATTACCTTACTTTCCAGTAGAAGGGCGCGATCTTAATCCTTTGCTGCAAGACCCTGGCATGATTATTCACCCGCCATTGCTGTATATGGGCTATGTGGGTTTATCTGTCTCTTTCTCATTTGCTATTGCCGCACTGTTGACCGGTCAGCTAGATAATTTGTGGGCCAAGTGGTCTCGTCCTTGGACGATGGCTGCCTGGGGCTTTTTGACTCTCGGTATCACTATTGGTAGCTGGTGGGCTTATGCTGAACTCGGCTGGGGGGGTTGGTGGTTCTGGGACCCAGTAGAGAACGCCTCACTGATGCCGTGGCTGGTGGCCACCGCATTATTGCACTCTTTGGCGACCACGGAAAAACGCGGCATCTTTAAGTCATGGACTGTGCTATTGGCCATCGCAGCGTTCTCGCTGAGCTTACTGGGTACCTTTATCGTGCGTTCAGGGATCATCGTCTCGGTGCACGCGTTCGCGTCAGACCCAGATCGCGGTATGTTTATTTTGGCGTTTTTAGCCATCGTCGTCGGTGGCGGCTTGTTGCTGTATGCTCTGCGTGCAGGGCAGGTACAAAGTGAGGGGCGTTACAGCCTATTCTCCCGTGAAGTGGCACTGTGGCTAAATAATATTTTATTGGTGGTGGCAACCCTTATTGTCCTGCTTGGTACTTTGCTTCCTATGGTGCATAAGGAGCTCGGCCTTGGCTCTATTTCCATTGGTGAACCGTTCTTCAATCAGATGTTCAGTTATTTAATTGTGCCTTTTGCCTTGCTATTAGGCGCCGCACCACTGCTACGCTGGAAGCAGAATAAGTTTAGCCAAGTGGCTCGTAAGTATGGCCTCGGGTTAGTCCTGACACTGATCGCGACAACGGTGTGGCTGTATAGCAGCTTCGATAACGTCAGTGCCTTGACGCTACTGGCCACCGGCCTTGGAGTGTGGGTGTTAATCATGAGCGCCCAAGACCTGTTGTTAAAAGTGTCACAAGCAAACAGTGTGGCCACTGGCATTAAGCGCCTCGGTCTGAGCTATTGGGCGATGCTGCTTGGCCATGTCGGTCTTGCCTTTGTCGTGATCTCGGTCACCCTAACATCGGCTTATTCCACCGAACGAGACGTGCGCGTTGAGCCCGGTGAACAAGTAGCTTTAGGCGGCTATGAATTCCGTTTTGATGGTGTGAAAGCCATTCGCGGCCCCAATTACAGCGGTCACGCTGGCGTCGTCACTGTGTTTGATGGCGATGAGGTGGAAGCCGTATTACATGCAGAAAAACGCCGCTATGACATCGGCATGCAGTTTATGACCGAAGCTGCGGTTGACCCAGGTTTTACTCGTGATTTATACCTGGCCCTTGGTGAGCAGCTCAGTGGTAATGCCTGGTCCTTACGCTTGTACCATAAACCTTATGTGCGGGTGATGTGGCTAGGTGGGATATTAATCTCCTTAGCTGGGTTTGTTGTGTTGTTCGATAGACGCTATCGCCGCCGCGTGCGTAAGGAAGGTCAGTCATGAGTAAAAAGTGGATAGTGATTACGCCGTTATTAGTTTTCGTGCTGTTATGCGGGTTTTTACTCAAAGGCCTTTTCTCGGATCCGCGCGAATTACAAAGCGGTCGCGTGAATCAGCCTTTGCCGGCCTTTGACTTGCCTGATCTCATGGATCCAGATAAACGCTGGACCAATGCCGACTTGCAAGGGCAAACCTATTTACTCAACGTTTGGGGCACTTGGTGTCCTACCTGCTTGGCGGAGCTGGGTTATTTGACCGAGTTGCGTGAGCAGGGAGTTAGTATTGTTGGTTTGTATTATGAGCAAGGCTACGATCCTGACTTTGACGGTCAATTTAACCTCGCTGCTTTGCAGCAAGAAGTGCGTGATATGTTGGCTCGTGCAGGCGACCCATATCAATTCAACATGCTTGATCTAGACCGCCAATTTCTTCTTGATTTAGGCGTTTCAGGCGCGCCCGAAACCTTCCTCATTAATAGCGAGGGGAAAGTGCTTGTGCATCATACCGGCGACATTAACCAACGTGTGTGGCGCGCTAAGTTCGCACCCTTAATGCAGGAGGCGCAATGAGATATTTACTATTAGCCATAGTCCTGATGTTGGCGCTGCCAGCACTTGCTGTGGAGGAAAAGTACGATTTTGCTAATGACGACCAAGCACAGCTGTTTTCAGAGCTAACCAAAGAGCTACGCTGTCCAAAGTGCCAAAATCAAAACATCGCTGACTCTGATGCCGTGGTGGCCAAAGATTTACGCGATAAAGTCGAAGAGCTCGTTAAAGAGGGTCAAAATAAAGACCAAGTGATTGATTATATGATTGATCGTTATGGTTACTTTGTGCACTATCAGCCGCCAGTCACCCCTGCGACCATTTTATTATGGATCTTGCCAGGGCTGATCGTTATTGCTGGCTTAGCTTTTATTGTTTTACGGCAAAAGAAAGCGGCGCAAAAAGCAAGTTGGTCAGCGGCCGATGAGCAAAAACTGCAGCAACTTATCAAGCAATATCAGCGTAAGGAGTCAGCGTAATGCTTACTATGTGGGGGGGCTTTGCTGCCCTGATTATTATTGCTTTAGCGTTTGTCTGCTGGCCGTTTTTTCGACGTTTTCAGGCACAGAGTAATTCAGGCGTGAATGCGCAGCGTATCGACATCTTCAATCAACGTCAGCAAGAGCTTGCAGACGAACTCGCCATGGAGCGCATCTCACAAAGCAGTTTTGACGAGTCCATGGTTGAGCTGAAGCGTCGTTTACTGAATGATTTATCACCTGAGCAACAGCTACATGGCCGAGGTAATAACCGTATTTTGGCGTTAACAGGGATGCTCTTTGTAGTGGTCCTTAGTGGCGTGTTTTACTACTTTACTGGCAGTTATCAGCAGCTAAAGAGCTGGGAGCAGGCTATTGAACAACTGCCTGAGTTAGGTGAGCGCGCGGTGATGGGCAAAGGTGAGCCATTGTCGGCCAACGAGCGACAAGCGTTATTACTCGGGCTTCGCACCCGCCTAGCACAAGACGGCGATGATGCCGTTGCCTGGCTAATGTTAGGACGCGTTGCTATGACCTTGGATGAGTTTGAAATGGCCACTCAAGCCTTTGATAAAGTATTGGCCATGGACCCAGACAACTTAGGCGCTAAAGTCAGCTACGCACAGGCGCTACTGGTTCGGGGTAACGATAGCAGTATGACGCAGGCGGCAAAGTTACTCTCGCAAGTGTTGCAGCAGCAGCCTCAAAACATGGATGCGATTTCCATGTTGGCGCTGATAGCCTATGAACGCCAAGATTGGCTTGAAGCAAAAAGTGCCTTTGAGCTTATTTTATCGTCCATGCGTCCAGACGACCCGCGTTATGCCATGGTGGCGCAGCGCATCGATGAAATCGCGCAACGCATTAGTCAATCGCAGCAAAGCTCAGGTGATGAAATAACGGTTGCTGTATCGCTTGGCGATAAAGTTAAAGATCGCATTCCCCATCAAGCCATTTTGTTTGTCTATGCTAAAGCTGCTTCCGGGCCGCCTATGCCTCTGGCAGTAAAGCGCTTTTCTGAATTTTCATTGCCAATGACGGTGACTTTATCGCAAGCGGATGCGATGATGGCGGAATTAACATTGGCTCAATTTGAGCAAGTGCAAATCATTGCTCGTATCTCCAAAGATGGTGATGTCGCCATTGCCAGCGGCGAATTACAAGGACAGTCTGGTGTGATTGACCAGCAGCAACAGAAGCAAGTGGACGTGCTTATCGACACTTTGATTCAGTAGGAAGTGACATGTTAAAGAAGACTTTTATAACGCTTGTAGCGTTAGTACTCAGTGCCTGTGCCCAGGTTCCTCCAGAAAAAGAGGATCCGCGCGATCCGCTACAAAGCCTGAACCGACCATTGTATGACTTTAATATGGATGTGTTGGATGCTTACATTTTGCGGCCAGTTGCAGTGGGTTATGTGGAAGTAACGCCGGCGCCTGTTCGTCGTTCGGTGGTGAACTTTACCGACAATATCAGCGCGCCAACCGATGCTATTAACGCAGCACTGCAAGGCAAAGCGGATCATACCGGCATAAGCATCGCGCGCTTTTTAGTCAATACCACAGTAGGTATAGGGGGATTATTTGACGTGGCTTCATCCCTGGGGTTGGAGTATGTTGATGAAGACTTTGGCCAAACCTTAGGGGTTTGGGGGGTCGGTGATGGAGCGTATGTGATGATCCCAGGAATGGGCCCGAGCACCGCACGCAACGTAGCCGGCGATATTGTTGATAATGTGGTATTGCCTGAAATCGCTCTGACCACACCGCAAACTATTTTAGTGTTTGCTTTGAAGGCCGTGGAGGCGCGAGCTTCATTGATCCCCCAAGAGAGCCTGCTAAATGAATCGCTGGACCCGTATACCTTTATGAAAGATATATACTACCAGCGCCAGCTGTATGAGCTACATGACGGCAACCCGCCTGTAGAGGAAGAGCCTGAAGCGCAAGACTACGACGATGACTTTTTGGAAAACCTCTAATCGATTAGCGCGAACAGCGAATAATAAAAAAGCCGGCAATTTACCGGCTTTTTCAATTATTACATAATGGCTTGCATTTGCTCGTTGGCCCAATGAATTGCCTCGTGATAGGCATCGGGCACTTTGTTGGCATCCAGTTTCATTTCTTCTACTGTTGCGTTAGCTTGTTGCCACTGGGCGTGCTCATAATATTTTACCAAGGTGATATAGCCCGCAAGTACGCCTTCGTTGTCGCGCAGCGCCGCTTTTATATCATTGGCCAAAGGCAAACGTTCAACGACCGCTGCCATATCTTGGTCTAAAATCGCGTCTAACAGAGACATCATGCCGGTTAAGAATGCACGCCCTGGATCACCTGCATTCTGGTGCTGCTCTGCTAATACCTCGGCAAAACGGGCGCGGGTAAGGGATAAACGCATCAGTTCGGCAGGTTTGTCTGAAGACAGTTGCGCGGTGAACAGCAGCGATAAAAACTTTTTAATCTCTTTGGCACCGAGCACCACGAGCGCTTGCTTAATGGTGGATACCTCAGCGCGGCGTTTAAACATGGCGGAATTGGAATAGCGCAACAACTTGTAAGAGAGGTTAACGTCGCGTTCAAACACTTTAGTGACTTTTTCCAAATCCATTTCACTGGTTGATGTTTCGTATAGCAACTCGGCAAGCGTCAACTCCGAGGGCGGCAATGCCTTACTTTGTACCATCTCAGGCTTAGAGAAGAAGAAGCCTTGGAAGTAGCTAAAACCAAGATCGAGCGCGTGCTGATACTGCTCATAAGTTTCTACTTTCTCAGCCAACAGCTTGATGTTGTCAAAGCCTTTAATCGCCGCGACCACTTCCTGTATTTCTTGTTCGTTGCTTTCCAGGTAGTCGATTTTAATAATATCGATAAAAGGGAAGAAGTGACGCCAGACGTTTTGATGCTTATAGTCATCAAGGGCAATGGTATAGCCTTGCTCTTTGAGGTCTTTTACTAAGGCTAGTAGGCGTTTGCCAGGCTGCACGGTCTCGAGTATTTCAACGACAATTTCGTCAGTGCCCATCATGGTGGCATATCCTTTACTGAGCGTTTCCAAAGTAAAGTTGATATAAGCCGGCTTATTGTCGGTTAGCTCTTCAAGGCCAAAGGTAAACTGACTTCCTTCGATAAGCTTGGAGGTGGCTTCATCACCATTGATTTGTGGGAACACATTGGCTAAGCCATCGCGGAACAACAGCTCGTAGCCGACCAGTGTTTTCTCTCTATCCAGAATGGGCTGACGCGCAGCGTAAAAATTCATTTATTGGCACTTCCAAAAATACGTTGCTAATTGCTTAACAATATATGAAAAATCTAGGTTGTTTTCATTAATAATTATACTTTTTTGTGAGCTAAGTGCGCAAATGTGACGTTGAAACCATCATATGTATCAAATATTTAATACATAAGTATGGATATCGCACTAATTGGAGTTGCGGGTCAGGGCCATGCTATAGTGGTGTGAGCGTACGTTGTGATAAAAAGACACTGCAACGTCGTTAGGGTATGCTGACCTTTGCTGCAAAAACAGGCAGCAAAGGTCAACGCGCCTAAGTAATAATAACAACATTCTTCGCCCAATCTGTGCTTCGTGCGGCTTTTGGGGTGAAGCTCAGCGCTAAGTTGGAGGCTAAATTGGAAGTAGGTACGATAATTTCTCTTGCTCTGTATTTCATCGTTATGCTCGGCATCGGTCTGTATGCATACAAGAAATCAACGGATGATGTATCAGGGTACATGTTAGGCGGGCGTAATCTTAGACCCAGTGTCGCAGCGCTTTCTGCAGGTGCTTCTGACATGAGCGGTTGGATATTGATGGGCTTGCCTGGAGCTATGTTCTTAACTGGCTTTAGTGCTACCTGGATTGCCATAGGATTGGTGATCGGTGCTTGGGCTAACTACCTATTAGTGGCGCCGCGCTTACGTGTATATACCGAGCGGGCCAATGATGCGATAACCATTCCTGATTACTTTGCTAACCGCTTTAACGATTCCAAAAACGCGCTGCGTGTGGTGTCGGCGGTGGTGATCATCGTGTTTTTCACCTTATATACCTCTTCAGGCGTTGTCGCTGGCGGTAAACTGTTTGAAAGCTCGTTCGGTTTATCCTATGAAATGGGCTTATATGTGACCACCGGCGTGGTCGTATTGTATACCTTATTTGGCGGCTTTTTAGCCGTGAGCCTAACTGACTTTGTGCAAGGCTGCATTATGTTCTTAGCGCTCATTATCGTGCCTTTTGTTACCTATACCTTACTTGAGCAGCCTCTGCCAGCCACGCTTGAACAGGTAAATCCGGATATGCTTGAGTGGGTGGGTACCGGCTCAGTGCTAGGAATTATTTCGGCTATGGCGTGGGGTCTGGGTTACTTCGGTCAGCCCCATATCATCGTACGCTTTATGTCAGTTCGTGGTTTGAAAGATATTCGCGTTATGCGCCGTATTGGTATGTCGTGGATGATTGTTGCTGCGGTAGGTGCAGTGGCAACAGGTTTATGCGGTGCTGCTTATAGCTATGAGAAAGGCATTACCGTTGAAGATGCGGAAACCATTTTCCTCATTTTATCTCAATTGCTATTCCACCCACTGGTGGCCGGATTCTTATTAGCAGCTATCTTAGCGGCTATCATGAGTACCATTTCCTCGCAGCTATTAGTGAGTTCCAGCTCACTGACAGAAGATTTCTACAAGATTTATATCAAACGTGATGCTTCAGAAAAGGAGCTTGTGCTCGTGGGTCGCATCAGCGTGCTACTGGTTGCACTGTGTGCCATCTACCTTGCATATGACCGCGATAGCTCGATTTTATCGTTGGTGAGTAACGCTTGGGCCGGTTTTGGTGCAGCGTTTGGTCCGTTGGTGTTATTTAGCTTGTATTGGCGCCGCATGAACCTTCCAGGCGCGCTTGCAGGTATGATTGTTGGTGCGGCTACGGTGCTGTTCTGGATTTATGCGCCGGTTACAATTGATGGCCAGTCATTAAGCGACTGGATGTATGAAATTGTCCCAGGCTTTATTCTTGCGAGTATCGCTATTGTTGCAGTATCGCTGGCGACTAAAGAGCCCAGCGAAGCACTGACAGATACCTTTGATAAGGTTGAGGCAGAGTTGCAAGAAGGCTAATCCCTGAGAATTAGAGATAGTAAGAGGCCACCCTAAACGGTGGCCTTTTTTGTGTCTTTGAATTGTCCTAAATAGCGTTGAGGGTATTTAGTAACAGCAAGCCTAGTTCGCTAAGCAACCCCTAATTCCAACGCAGAGATTGGTTTATTCGTGCCTGGTATTCATCCACTGGCGCTTGCGCCATGGCCACGAGTATGGCGTCTCCTTGAGGGAAGTGTGAAACGCGTCCAGCGAAGCGCTGATCATTAAAATGAGCATCACCGAGATAATCGTTCGCAGAGGGGACGATAAATACCGTCATCGGGCCGAAATCCGATTGAAAAACTAGGTGCAAACCTTTTTGCCCTTTGAAATTACAGTAACGAGCGTAGGTGATAGCCCCAGGTAACTCATCAAGGTGGCCGCCAAGCTCAGAGAGTCGTAAATTGACCTCATCCAAGGCTATTTCCTCATTTACACTCAGTGCGTCAATTTCATGATAAACATGCGCCAAAGCGTGCTCACCAATAGATAACGTTGGCGACATCAGATGATATAAGAGCCCAGTAAAGGCGATAACGACAGACGCAGCTATGGCAATATACCACGGCGTTTTTGGTTTAGTCTGCTTCGCTGCGGGATTATTGCCCGAGCGTTGATCGCTTTGCTCCCCCATGGTTTGGTTAAAGATAATTTTATCAGCCAAATTATCGGGTACAGGTACTTGCATCGCCTCAACAAGCTCTTTATCAAGCTGCTTTAACTCATTAACTAATTGTTTGCGCTCAGGACTTTGCTCAGCAAACTCAAGCACGTCCTTGTCTTTGGTGTTTGGATGAGCAAAAAGGCGCCGGCGAAATTCTAATTCATCCATTTGGAGCCCCTTTCATAGGTTCAGTGGTTCGAGTGAGTGCGCTTTTTAGCTGATTTCTAGCTCGATATAAGCGCGTCATAACCGTGTTTTTGTTTAAGCCGAGGATTTGCGCAATTTCATCGCCGCTGCAGCCACCAATCACTTGTAGGATTAACGGTTCACGGTATTCTTGCGCAAGCTCCATAATACGTCGTTGGACAACGGTCATTTCCATTTCGTCATCTAAAGAAGTGCTGCGTTCGTCGCAGAGGGTGTCTTGTTCGACATCACTGTAATCAAACTGCTTGCGTTCAAAGCGGCGAGCATTTTCTCGTCGCAAAATAGTAAACAGCCACGACTTAGCAGCGTTCTGATCGACTAATGAATCTAATGAACGCCATGCTCGTAAAAAAGTTTCTTGGACCAGGTCTTCAGCCACACTAGGGTCTTTGCAAAGCCAATAGGCAAAGCGATAGAGCTCTTTGTGGTATACCTGCACCAGCGCCTCATAGCGCTTTTGTTTATCTGCCATGCCCATTAAGACCTCCGACAGCAATAAAACATTTCACTTAACGGGAAATTTATTTGCTCAAGGCAATATTAAGCGCCCGCATAGCAGGCGCTTAAAGACGATTGCAGTGGCCACTCGCAGTTAAGCGAACTAATGCCTCAATACAAGGAGTCTAGTTCAGTTTGTTGCTTTTGCTGCATGCTCACGGGTGTGTTAATACCCTGAGCAATCAAAGAGTAGTCAACCACGGTCTCGTCATGGCTATAGAGTTGCTGGCGCAACTTGGTAAGTTCTTGGCGGGCATCTTCAGGCCAGTGGCTTTGCCATTGGTGAAGTGAGCTTTTGTTCGCTTTGGCATGCGCATCTAAGGCGCGATAGAGCTCCTGCGGGTTTTGCGCTTTAAGCGCGCGCTGCACAGCCTGCAAATTACCCTTTGCTGTTTTAGGCTGCGGTTTGGTGCTGGTTGGTGTTAGAGGTTGAGTACGTTGATGTTGCCACCACCACGCTGCCATAGTCAGGAGCCACAGCACATAACCTGGTATCGCCCATAGCAAGCTTACATCAGCGTGCGCGGGTGGCGCGCTAACATCGTCAATTGCCGTGGTTTGCGTAGCATCACTAGGGGAGGGGGCGGCCGTGGTACTGGCCTCGCCGACCACGGTAATGGTTTTTTCTGCTACTTTGGCTATCTGCGCTCGTCCTGTAACGGTATTAAACCAAGGCACCTCGATTGCTGGCAGCGTATAGGTGCCAGGCTGTTGTGGCACATAGGCAATGGATGTGGTGGTTTGAGCAATAATACGACCATCGCGAATAAGATGCGTGCGCTCGGATTGATCGGGGTAGCTGCGCACGTTTTCCAGGTCTGGGCTGGTTAAATCCGGCAGTTGCTCTTTGGTGGTATTCAAAGCCGTCAGTGTAAGCGTACGAGTGATGGGGGTGCCTACCTGCACTTGTTCATCAGCGCCTTGCCACTGTTCACTTAAATCCACCAACTCACTTGGCAGCCACGTGTCATTAATGCCCTCGGGCATGGGCTTCACATCAACCAATGTATTTGTGGCACTGGCACTAACTGCCATAGCGCGGTAGTTTTTACGCACTTTGCCGTTTAACCGTGGTGCTTGTAACTCAAAGGTACCACTTTTTTGTGGTTGTACTAAGTAGTCGCGTTGGATCACCAGGTAGCGCCGCCCATCAATGACTTCCTGGCTCTCCCGCTGTTTGCCCATTTGCGTAATATTGGCGTTTTCCATACTCGGCGCGGCCAGTGAACCATCAATTAAATCAACACCTAAGTAAAGTTTAACGGTATAAACCCCGGCTTGCTGCACATACAGTGACTGCGGGGTGAGCTCGGTTTTAATAAAGGCGGTGCTATCGTCAAGACTGCTGTTGGCGTTGTTAACCACTTTTAGGGTAAAGGGCTCTGAGCTCACGCCATTAATGGTAAACGCCGGGATTTCATAATTACCCGCTTCACGTGCCATCAGCTCGATTTGCCATGTAGATTGTCGGCTTACGGCACCATTGATAATACGTGTTTGGTTACTACGAGACATAGGGCCAACCACAAAGTCATCGAGCAGCGCTTGAGTATCGGGTTGGCTGTTGTTGACCGTATCATCGGCTTTGATGGTTATAGCGAAATACTCACCGGCAAGCACAGGGTTTTTATCGACACTGGCGGTAAGCTTAGTGAGCGCCAAAACGGGCATTGCTAAGCAGGTGAGTGCGATGATGAAGGCGGTTCTTACCATGATTTTTCAACTCCTTGTGGTAAGCGGCGATAACGTTGTCTTTTTCTTGATTCAAGTTGCATTTTATTGCGCAGCAGAATTTCAGGATCATCAGGGATCTTACGTAGCAGCTGATTCAACTGTTGGGCGCGCTCGCGCTCCTCAGGCGTCAGCTCACTGGCTTGAGCCGCCAGTTGTTGCTCTGTGCCAGGCTGATCACCTTGCTGTTTCTGCATTTGCTGAGCTTGTTGCTGTTGTTCAGCACTTTGCGCTTTATCACCTTGTTGCTGCTCGCCATTTTGGCGTTGCTGTTGTTGCGACTGTTCACTGTCGCTTTGTTTAGACTCAGACTCGGAGGGTTGTTGCCCACTCGATTCATCGTTTGCTTGGGCACTGTTTTGCGGGTCATTGTTGTTTGCGTCGTTACGCTGACCTGCGCTTTGTTGTTGCCCTTGTTGTGACTGTTGTTGCTGACCTTGCTGCTGATTATTGTTGTCTTGCTCTGTTTGCTGCTCATCTTGCGAGGAGTCTTGCTCGCTATTTCCTTGTTGTGAATCCTGTTGCTGTTGTTGGCGCATTTGTTCCACTAATGCTTTGTTCCGTGCAGCCGATTCGAGCTCAGGATTTTTTTCCAGCGCTTGCTGATAACGCTCAATCGCCTCATCCAGTTGCCCTAATTGCGCTAGGGCGTTGCCTTGGTTGTACAGCCCTTGCGCTGAATTGTCTGAGGCAAAGGCATCAAGAGCGCCTTGGTAATCCTGTTGTTGATACTTTGCTGCTCCGGCTATCAGCGGGTTTTCAGTTTGGCTGGCCTGATCATAGGCCTCGTTCTGATAAGCAGATAGGGCGTTTTGCTGCTCGTTGTTAAACCAGCTCTGCCACTGCGCCGCATAGGCCTTAGGTTGTGGTAGTAGCACCATAAAGGCGCACAGCACTAAAGCACGACGGCCCATCAGCCACAACATTAACGGCACGATGAGCAAGGTCAAATAGATCCCCGCATCAATACGCCATAAGGTCTGCTTATTGTCCTGTTGCAATTCTTGCTGCTGTTGCTCGGTGCTCTGCAGTACCCTGAGGTTTGCCGCACTTGCTTGATAGCGTAATAGTTTTCCGTTGCCGGCTTGGGCCAAGCGCTGGAGTCGTGAAAAGTCGGTGGTGGGGATAACGATTTGCCCGTACTGATCTTTAAGAAAACCCCCATCTGGCAAGTTAATCGGAGCACCCTCGGCAGTGCCTATGGCATAGATATGTAAGCGGTAGTCATGACTGGCGAGCCAATCACGGACATCCGCTTCTTCATCGGCATCTATGCCATCGCTCAGTAAGATCACATCGCCACGTGCATAGCCTGCTTGGCTGAGTAACTCTTGTGCCTGTGTCAGCCCAGCAAGCACATTACTGCCCTGTCCGGGCATAATATCTGGGCTGAGACTGGGAATCAGATTGGTCAACGTCTGACTATCTGAGGTTAAGGGCGAAATTGTATAGGCATCATTGGCGTAAGCAATCAGCGCAGTTTCACCTTCGGTGAACAAATCCACCATATCCAGAGCTTTATAGCGTGCTTGTTGCAGGCGGCTTGGCGCGATGTCGGTGCTATACATAGAGCGCGACATATCCATGACTAACACCCGGGCCATTTTGCTTTGATAGACTGGCACCTCTTTTTTGCTAAAGCTTGGGCCGGCAATCGCCACTACCATCAAAGCCATAAGCAAAGTACTTAATATATGACTAGGTGCACGCTTTTGCTGGCCTTGACTCAGGACCTGTGTCGCCAAGTGCGGGGCAATAAGCTGGCTATTGCTAGGTTGGCGTTTGCTCCCAGTGAGTCGCCAGAGCATGTACAAAGCCACCACTATCAGCAACCACAATGCATCGGGGCGAATAAACGTAAACTCGGTCATGCATCACCTACTACAGCTTGCTGCTTCAGTTGTCGCCATAAAGCAGCCAAAAATAACATCAATAAAGCGCCGCTTAGGGGCAGGTAAAACAGGGCATCCACTGGGCGGAATGTTTGCTCTTGCTCAGCTTGTGGCTCGAGCGCATCCAGTTCTTTATAAATATTGGCCAAACTTTGGGTGTCTGTGGCGCGAAAATACTGACCGCCGGTCTGCTTTGCAATGGTTTTTAGCAGCGATTCGTCGAGCATGGCCCCAGAGCTGCCAAGCATAGAGAATAACCCGCCTTGGTTGCGGCCATCTGCGCCGACACCCACGGTATAGACTTTGACGCCAGCGTCTTTGGCCAAAATAAGCGCCTCTTCGGGTTTCAGGTTACCAGCGGTGTTTTGGCCATCAGTGAGTAAGATCACTACCTTGTTTGATTGTGACTTTTCATTAAAACGCTTTACCGACAGTCCAAGGGCATCACCAATGGCGGTGGCACGTCCTACTAAACCAATTTGTGATTCTTCGAGCATTTGCGCCACAGTGTCAACGTCGCGTGTTAGTGGCGTTTGTAAAAACGCGGTGTCAGCAAATAAAATAAGTCCTAGCTGATCGCCACGGCGTTGGCTAATAAACTCACTGAGCACCGCTTTAACGACACTAAGGCGGTCGACGAATCGCCCTTGATAAGCCATATCTTGCTCACGCATTGACCCAGATAAGTCCACCGCCAGCATAATGTCACGGCCTGGCTCTGAGAGGGTGATGGGTTCACCACGAAACACCGGATTGGCAGCGCTGGCTACAACAAGCGCCCAGACAATTGCGAGTAACCAGTGTGGCCACTTGCGGCTGGGCGTGACCTTGGTATTGGTCATTCCCATGTGTGCCAATGCGTGGATGCGCAGCATCAAGGTGCTATGGTGTTTTTGTTTGCCAACGATGAGCGCAATAAGCCAAGGCAAAGGCAGCAGGGCAAAAGCCCAGGGCCAAGCAAATTCAAACATCGATGCGCTCCTTGGTTTTAAATTGCTTTATGGCTTGGTGCAGCTTGTTTTTTAGCTCATCGCTGACTGCTCTAGGCTGATATAACTGCTGCAACTCCCGGGCGTTAAAATCAATATCACTTAATAGAGTCAATACTTGGCTCCAGCGCTCGGCACTGAGCGCCGCTACACGCGTACCATAGTAATGTTTGCCTAACCGTTTGAGCAGTTGATGCAAACGGGCGGCATCTTGGCTCTGCGCCAAGCGCAGTGCTTCGCGTTTGGCGCGGTTATGGCGGCGTTGACGCACATACAGGGCCATCGCCAATACCGCAGCAATCAACAGCACAGCTGCGATAACCCACCATGCGGGACCTGGCGGCCAAGCACTTACCTGCTCAGGGACCATGACATCGTCTAATTGAGAAAGGGGATTGCCTTGCATTTATGCACTCCGAAGCGAAAATTGTTGCTCAAGGGCACTGGCAGCGGAAATCTCCACCAGTGAGTGGCAATGGCGAGATAAACGCTGTAAGCGCTGCGAGTCAAATTGCTGTGCTTGGCGGTGATAGCGGCGTCGAAAGTGGGCATCATCCAGGGCCAAACTTATTTTACCCCGGCCGGTGTCAACGTTGATGGTGTCATTGAATTGTGGCAGTTGGCGCTCGAACGGGTCACTAATGACACCGGCCACCACTTCACAATGGCGTGCCAGGTGCTGCAGTTGACGTTCTATGGCATCGCCGTATTCATCGTTGAGCTCAACAAAGTCACTGAGCAAATACACCACACTGCCTGGCTTGGCTAATTGGTTCATGCGTTGCAACTGGCTGAGCAGGTTCCCCACGTGTACCTGCTCGCCAATGTCTGCATGCTGCATGTCTTGCATTGCATGAAGTACCCTCAATACCGCTTTATCACGGCTTTGTGGGCGAAACTCATGGTGCTGCTGTTCGTTAAATACCAAGGCGCCAAGTTTATCGCCGCGTTTACACGCCGACCAAGCCACCAGCGCAGCCACATGAGCGGCTTGCACCGATTTGAATACAAACTGTGAGCCAAACTGCATCGACGAGCTAAGATCGACCATTAGCAACACAGGGCGTTCTTTTTCCTCTTGAAAAAGCTTGGTGTGCGCTTCGCCAGTACGAGCGGTGACACGCCAGTCGATACTGCGCACATCATCGCCTTGTTGGTAATGGCGCACCTCAGCAAACTCCATACCACGGCCTTTGTGCGGCGCCAGATACTGACCACTTAGCGGGCTGCGTAAACGCTTTTGCACCGCCAAATCCAACAGCTGGGTTTTGCTTTTATAATATGTCAGCTCTTTCAGTGACAGGCTATGACCATTGCTGTGCAGCTTTTCAAGCCAGTACGCCACTGAGTGAGTGGGGGCCTGATTGTTCATTAGGGCACAGCCACTCGCTCAAGAATGTGCTGCAGCACTTGGTCTTTGGTGATGCCATCGGCTTGCGCTTCATAACTTAAAATGATGCGATGGCGCAGCACGTTATGGAACACCGCTTGAATATCTTCGGGGCTGACAAAGTCACGACCCTCTAGCCAAGCATGGGCCCGCGCAGCACGGTCAAGGGCTATGGTGGCACGGGGGCTGGCACCATATTCTAGCCAGCTAGCAAGCTGGTCATCCAGTTGCTTGCCATCGCGAGTCGCCATAATGAGTTGCACTAGGTACTGCTCCAACGGCTCGGCTAAGTGCAAGGCTAATACTTCCTTGCGCGCGGCAAATAAATCCGCCTGGGTGAGCGGCTCAATACGGGCGTGTTCCCCCTCAAGTGCTTCGCCGCGCGTCAGCCGTAAAATGGCGAGCTCGGAGTCCGCATCGGGGTAGTCAATATTAAGGTGTAGTAGGAACCGGTCAAGCTGAGCTTCGGGCAGTGGGTAGGTGCCTTCTTGCTCTAGCGGATTTTGCGTCGCCATTACCATAAACAGCTGCTCTAGCGGATAGGTGTTTTTACCCACGGTAATTTGCCGCTCTGCCATGGCTTCTAATAATGCCGATTGCACTTTTGCTGGTGCCCGGTTTATTTCGTCGGCTAACACTAAGTTATGGAAAAGCGGGCCTGGCTCAAATACAAATTCGCTGGTTTGCTGACGATAGATATCGGTTCCAGTAACATCTGAGGGCAGTAGATCAGGGGTGAACTGAATGCGTTGAAAACTCCCCTCCAACCCTTTGGCCAGCGCATTAACAGCCCGCGTTTTGGCAAGCCCAGGTGGCCCTTCCACCAATAAGTGACCATCAGCGAGAACAGCAATTAATAATGCTTGAGTCAAATGGGGTTGGCCGATAATTTCGCTATCGAGGTAGGTTTTTAATTGTGCAAACTTAGCAACTGCCATAAGTGTACGTATCCTTGCCGGCATAAATGAAACAGAGCAACCTAAATGGTGGGGAACCCAGCCCTAGGTTGGCGCAACGCCCTTTAGGCACTGCACTGTTTAAAAAGTTCGATTGATTTTACTCACAATTACATAGTTTTAAAGTCTTGTTTTTATTTTCATCGTACCCAGTTCTTAACTATTGTTGTAGCTGGCGCAGGAATTTTAGCGTCACTATTGGCATTGCGCTTTGGGTTGTTTTAGAATCGAGGAAATATTAACAGGTCAGACCTGTCAGCAGGAGAAGCATTTTATGTCTGAGCAAACAAAATTAACAACACGCAACGGGGAGCGCATCGCCATTGTTAGCGGCCTGCGTACGCCTTTTGCAAAACAAGCTACCGCCTTTCACCACGTCCCAGCACTCGATTTAGGCAAGCTGGTCGTCAACGAAATGCTTGAGCGCTTGGACTTTGATCGCAAAGAAATTGATCAGTTGGTGTTTGGCCAAGTCGTGCAAATGCCGGAAGCACCGAATATTGCCCGTGAAATTGTCTTGGGCACTGGCATGCCAGTCAATGTTGATGCTTACTCGGTATCACGGGCTTGTGCGACTAGCTTCCAAGCGATTGCTAATGTCGCTGAATCAATTATGGCGGGTCATACCCAAGTGGGTATTGCTGGCGGTGCAGACTCTTCTTCTGTCTTGCCTATTGGTGTAAGCAAGAAATTGGCAGGCAGCCTTGTGGATTTAACTAAAGCGCGGACCCTCTCGCAGCGCTTGAAGATTTTCTCTAAGTTGCGTCCTAAAGATCTTATGCCAGTGCCACCGGCGGTTGCCGAGTACTCAACCGGGCTTTCTATGGGGCAAACGGCAGAGCAAATGGCGAAAAGCCACAGCATTAGCCGCGCTGATCAAGATGCCCTAGCGCATCGCTCGCATACGTTAGCCAGCCAAGCTTGGGCTGAGGGCAAATTGACGCAGGAAGTTATGACTGCGCATGTACCACCTTATAAGTCATTTATTGAACAAGACAATAACATTCGTACTAATTCACAGCTTGAAGGCTATGCCAAACTGAAGCCGGTATTCGATCGCAAATACGGTAGTGTCACTGCCGCGAACTCGACGCCATTAACCGATGGTGCGGCTGCGGTGATGCTGATGAATGAAAGCAAAGCCAAAGCGATGGGCTATGAAATCTTGGGTTACATCCGCAGTTATGCCTTCAGTGCCATCGGTGTGCACGAGGATATGTTGATGGGTCCGGCACATTCGACCCCTGTTGCCCTAGATAGAGCTGGGATCACCTTAGGCGATCTAGACCTAATTGAAATGCACGAGGCTTTCGCGGCGCAAACCTTGGCTAATATGAAAATGTTTGCTTCTGATAAGTTTGCCAAAGAGCAGCTTGGCCGTGATAAAGCCATTGGTGAAATTGACATGGACAAATTTAACGTCAACGGGGGCTCGCTAGCATATGGCCACCCCTTCGCCGCTACCGGAGCCCGTTTGATTACACAAAGTATTCATGAGCTTAACCGTCGCGGCGGTGGCTTAGCCCTAACTACAGCCTGTGCTGCCGGTGGTTTAGGTGCGGCCTTTGTATTGGAGAGCGCATAATGACAACAGAATCCGTATTTAGTTTTGAGTTAAACGATGAGCGTGTTGGCATCGTCACTATTGACGTGCCGGGCGAGAAAATGAACACCTTGCGCGCCAGTTTTGCTGAGCAGCTGCAAGACATTGTTCGCACCGCCAATGAAAATAACGTCAAAGGCTTGGTATTTACTAGCGCCAAGCCAGATAACTTCATCGCCGGCGCCGATATCAACATGCTCGATAACGCTCATTCACGTGAAGAAGCCTTAGCGTTATCGACCATGTGTCAGGAAGCGTTTTTTGAACTGGAAAAGCTGCCTTATCCCACCGTCGCGGCTATTCATGGTGCCGCCCTAGGCGGGGGCTTAGAGTTTGCCTTGGCATGCGATTATCGGGTGTGCAGCGACAGTGACATTACCAAAATGGGCTTGCCTGAAGTGCAGCTTGGCCTGCTCCCAGGAGGCGGCGGTACACAGCGTTTACCTAAATTAGTGGGCTTGCAGAAAGCCTTAGAGTGGATGCTAACCGGCAAGCAAGTGCGCGCTAAACAGGCGAAAAAAGCTGGCCTCGTCAATGACAGTGTCCCTCACAGTGTTTTACTTGAAGTGGCGTGTAAATACGCACTTAAAGGCAAAGCGCGTGCAACCAAGCCGCCGTTGGATAAAGTATCGGCGTTGTTGGAGTCTAATCCATTTGGTCGCAACCTGATTTTCAAAAAAGCGGCTGAAAACGTCGCCAAAAAGACCGGTGGTCATTATCCCGCACCGAATAATATTATTAAGGCAGTGCGCGCCAGCGTTGAGCTAGATACCCTCAAAGCCTACAAGACCGAAGCCGATGGCTTTGCCGATTTGGTGATGAGTGATGTATCGAAATCGCTGCGCGGTATCTTCTTTGCTACCACGGAAATGAAAAAAGAGTGGCGCGCCGATGATGCTCCGAGCACCGATAAAGTGGCGGTGCTGGGCGGCGGCTTAATGGGCGCCGGTATCACGCATGTCAGTGCCATCAAAGCGGGCGTGCCGGTGCGTGTCAAAGACGTTGCCCATAAAGGCATTAGCGGGGCGATGAATTACAGCTATAAGCTACTAGAGAAAAAACGCAAGCGTCGTATTATCTCCAAAGCGCAGTTACAAGAGCAGATGAGCCGTATTACCGGCACCACTGATTACAGTGGCTTTGCGCACGTAGATATGGTGATTGAAGCGGTATTTGAAGATCTCAAGCTGAAGCAATCAATGGTTGCCGATATTGAAAGCCATGGCCAAGCACACACTATTTTCGCTAGTAACACCTCGTCACTGCCCATTGCTCAAATTGCTGAGCAAGCGCAGCGCCCAGAGAATGTTATTGGCTTGCATTACTTCTCGCCGGTAGAAAAAATGCCGCTGGTGGAAATTATCCCCCATGCAGGCACCAGTGAGCAGACCATCGCCCGTACGGTGAGCTTTGCCCGCAAACAAGGCAAAACGCCCATAGTGGTGAAGGATAAAGCCGGCTTCTTTGTAAACCGTATCTTGGCGCCTTATGTAAACGAAGCAGCCAACCTATTGTTAGCCGGTGAGCCCATTGAGAAAATCGACAAAGCCTTGGTTGAATTTGGCTTCCCAGTGGGGCCATTAGCTTTACTTGATGAAGTGGGCATCGATATTGGTTCTAAGATAGCGCCTATCTTGGAAAAAGAACTGGGTGAGCGTTTTAAAGCCCCTGATGCGTTTAGCCGCTTAATCGATAACAAGCGACTAGGACGCAAATCAGGCCGTGGTTTCTACGATTACTCGAAAAAAGACAAAAAGCCTGACGAGTCAGTGTACGAACTTCTTGGCGTGACTCCGGCTCCGAAGCTGAACAAAGAGCAAATAGCCGAGCGTTGTGTTATGCAAATGCTTAACGAAGCGGCGCGTTGTTTGGATGAGGGCATTGTTGCGAGCGCCCGTGATGGCGATATTGGTGCCATCTTCGGTATTGGCTTCCCACCTTTCCATGGCGGACCTTTCAGTTACATGGATAAGTTAGGGCTGAGCAATGTGTGCTCAACGCTATCGAGCTACGCCCAGCAAAACGAAGTGTTCACGCCAGCCCCCGCTTTGGTGGCAATGGCTGAAAAAGGGCAGCGTTTTTATGACCAAAACGCGGCGCCACAGGAGACGGTCGAGCAGGATACAGCAGAGCAGGGGACCGATGACCCCTCGACGCAGCCGTCGTAATGGCTCTGCCAATCGCCTAACACTTAGCGCTGGTTTTTAACCGGCGCTTTTTTATGCCACAGGCTTAGGCCGCGACGTGCTCAAAGGCGCTAAAAAGGCACTATAGTTACTGCTTAGAGCGATGAACTTACGACTTTGGTGTGGTTAATAACTGAGCGTAAAAATGCTAAACTGCGCGCCTACATTCAGTGGGGGTTGTATGTTGTTGTTAGTGAGTGTGTGTTTTGCTTTGTTGTTGTTTTTTGTGGCGTCGTTTAAAGGCATGCCAGCAAAACGCTGGGCGCTGGCGGGTGGCTTAATTGGCCCGGTCGCGTTAGCGCTGTTTAACGTACATTATCGTCGTGCATTAATGCGCAGCGTTGCCCACTGCGGTATCATTTGGCGACCTTAGTGTTAGTACCTTTTCCAATGTTTAAAGTGGAAGGTGTATTTAGAAAGTTCATGAAGTAAAATAAAGTAGATAGAGAAGTTGTTATCAAGCAATAGCACAAACGACGAAGCAGCATCTTGCAGTGGATTAATAAGCAATGAATAAGTGTGCTTTAACCTTAGCCGAAGACAAAGAGTTAACTCTCTGACTTCGGTAGAACTTTAAATTCGATTAATTCCGAACTAGTGATGAGCCATTTATCTGAGATAGTATAGCTTCGTCTTTTATCTTGTTATCCGAAGCGAGCAATAAGGCTTTGGATAAAATAACTAAAAGCTTCTTATCCTCTTCAAAAGGGAGGTGGGCTTTGGTTTTAGTGATTTTGGGTAAGATGCACAAGTATTGGTTATGGGGTTGGATTAATATATTTGATGAACCTAAGTGAACTTTATATTTAGCCAACTTACCTTGAACATATAGAAAGTTTCCCTCTAGCGTAAATACCTTGTTATTGGGGAGTGTAGCAATAATATTTGCCAATACTTGCTTGCGTGTTTTTGCAATCTGACTCAACTCTCCAAAGCCTTGCTGGAACCAGTAACTTGCTTCGCCATTTTCCCTCTCAGGGTCATTGGAAATGTTTGCAACACTCACAAATAGATCAATATCACGCATTACTTCAGAAAAAATGGTCTTATCAACATCTTCTAAAGCTATCAGTTCATCACTATCTTGATGGCGAAAGAAAACTTTACCGGTGCCCACACAGCTGTGAATTCCAGTATCTGTGTCACCATACTGGCCAAGGCCCTGCGTATCAAAAATAACGGTTAAGTGTAGGCAGTCAATATATTTTGTAGCTTCTGTTTCACTGCCTCCGTCCCAGCTGCCGCCTCGCGTTTGGTGCCAGCGACGTTGAGTGGCAACTGCATGAAACTTCTGTTGGTTTAGGACGTGATTTTCAAACCGCGTACTATGTGTGCGAGAACGCTTTTCGGCTTCTGTCAGAATATATATTTCGCGATGTGCTTGCTTGAACGGTTGCGTTATTTTGTGATGTGCCAAGAGCGTTTGCCATGCAATAATCTCATCCTTGTTAGCCTCGCTTGGGTGCCATAAACGGATAACCGATTGGCTATCTAATTCAACCTTTTTTCCGTGACAATCAATATACTGGCTATCGACGAAAAGCACATCACAGCTTTGACCGTCATTTCCGGTCAAGCGCCAAATAAGGCGGCGAGCTATAAATCCAATGAGTTTGTCATCAATGTATCGTGCTTGCCAATCGCTAAAGGAGATACTCTGTGAGCTAATGTAAAAGCTTTCAATACGTTGCGTATGAGCAGTTGTGGCGTTTTGTATTTCTTTAACAAGCCCTTTTAATGCTTTTATTTCTTCTTTAAATTTCGTTTTCAAATTGGTAGGCACAGATTTTTGGGTTTTTTCACTGGTTTGCCAAGTCAATTCACACTTACCTACGTGTGTACAAGAAATAGCCGCAATACTGTCCCCCAGCTTCTTTTGATATTTGCCGATATCATACAAACCGAAATCAGAAATATAAGATTGAGCTAATGCTTCAGCTGTGGTGCCTTTATTTTGTGCGATATTATTGACTATCCGTTGAACATTTTTTAAGGCTGGGTTGTATTTAGTCGTTGAATAGATAATTAAAATATCACTTATTCCTTGTTCATTAGGTAACAGGGTCAATGCTGTCATAGCTGCGTTGGCTAATTTAGCATTTCTCATACCAACATCATGAACTTTTTTATACATCGATTGAGCTACTTTGCGAAGTTGACTCGAAATAGAAATATCTGAAGAAAAGATAGATGACCATAGTAGCCCTTTTAAAGCCAGTACATTTGATTGACTAAAGGCATAGATAAGCTCATCGGACCGACTAGTCATAACACTATCAAAGCCCATGTATTCCGCAAATTTAGAATTTACAGCAAGCGCTAAATTATTGTTTCGAGGTTTTTCTATCAAAGGTAATAAAGATGAGATCATCGAAGAAAATTCGTCTGCGCCAATATCGTCGATCATTTCCTTAGCTTGTTTAAGCCACAATTTTGAAGGGGTTGCGCTTTTGTTTTTAACACAATGTGCAATTAATGCGTGCCATCTTGAGGTTTCACGATCATTTAGAATACTCAGTTTTGCAATGAAGCCGTCGCTCCAGCTTTCCCCACCATCAATTAACTTTAAAATATCATACATTTTAGGACATAGAGGGGCATCGATACTCAGCTCGAAGGCTGTTTTAGCACCGTGGAACCGTGCTTTTTCAATATGCTCATCATCAAAATCATCATTAAGCTGAATATAGTCGAGTAAAGAATAGCCAAATTTATTAACGTAGTTAATGTCTGCACCCAGTTCAATTATTTTTTTGAACAGGGCATAGTTGCGATGAAGTGCCCGTGGTAGTGGTAAGTCATCATTGTTTTTTATTAGTGAAGGATCGTTTTCCACTAAATAGGTAAGTAACTTTTCATTGCCATCACCTTCTTCTATTGAATAAAGTAAAGATAGTGATTTATACTTATTATTTTTCAGAATTTCTTTTGGTAAAAATGTGGGTAATAGATCCTCTGGAATGTCATATCTGACACTAAGGCATGCGATATAATGGGAGTTTATGATTAAAGGTATCTCAGTCAATAAAAACTGTAAAGTTTTGAATAGCCCGGAACTCATTGCTGATACTAATATTGAGTCTGTAGCAAGCCCTCTATTTTTCCATTTTTCTAGGCTGATTAAACCTTTTTTGAATAAACTGGCTACCGCTTCGTCATCTTCTTGATGGGCACACTCTACGAGTTGTTTTGCTATATCGTGACCACTGATTGCAGACAATTCATCAAAGTTTAGGCCTAACTCTTGAAGCCACTGTACAGTGTCGAATTGGCTGGATTCTACAAGTTTTGAAAAACCTCCGAAAATAAAGCTTTCCGCGTTTTCTGGGAGTTGTAATTGCTCTAACAGACCACTTTCAAACAACTTTTCTAATAGATCTTTTAACTTAAGCTCGTTGTTCTCTACCCAATTACCCCATGAACCTAAAACGGTATTCAATAGCTCATGTTGATAACTTATAAAACAATTACTATCGATCAAACACATTACCAGATTTGGTCTACCTCTCTTCAATAAGGTTTGCAGGAGAGTTTCTTCTTCAAAAAGACGAATGTCCTCTCTAAGGTCGATATTTAAATCTGAAAACTTATTTATAATTTCCTCGTCAGGGTGGTCATCCAGTAGTTTTATTATTTCTTTTTTGTTTTTATTATCAATTAATTTCATGCTTCTTCCTTGCTATGAATGGTTTGTAATTTTATTTTTTATATTTTGACTTTTATTATGTTTAATATTTATTGAAGACTTAATTATAAATGCTTTCATCTTACTAATTATTTTTGATAGGTGCTCGGGTTAACTTTGTCACGAATTATTATTAGAATGTGAGCTAGCGTAGACATACAATTTGGCGCCATGGAACCAGGAATTAATGATTCTAATATGGTGCCCTTTGACGATGAAGGTGAGTTCTTTTTTCATTTCTAAAGTCCTTTTAACAGCGGCCTAAAATATCCTTGTTAAGCCTTCATTGATTCCGCGTCACACTGTGGTTATTGCACCAGCGACAAGTGATGCTGATCTTGCGTTTTACTGCGTTCGCGCAATAAAAACGCCTCAAATTGCTCAGCCGAAAGCGGTTTGGCGTAGTAGTAGCCCTGCATTGTTTCGCAGCCTAACTGCTTTAATTGCTGCAGTTGCTTGGCTTCTTCAACGCCCTCAGCAACCACATGAAGACCTAAGTTTTGCGCTATGGTAATAATCGAGTCGACCATGTTTTTACCTCGTTCATTAACCATATCAACGATAAAGGCGCGGTCGATTTTCAACGTGTGCAATGGGAAGCGTTTTAAATAGGCCAGCGATGAATAACCGGTACCGAAGTCGTCCATCGCGAGGTGAATTCCTTTCCCTACTAGGGCGTGCATAATCGCGATTGCTTGCTCTGGGCTGTCCATTACGGTCCCCTCGGTTATTTCCAGTTCAAGAGCACTGGCGGGAAGGTGATATCGCTGTAGTAGGGCGTCGATACGATCGGTTAAATCAGGCAGTGCAAACTGTTTCGCCGATAAGTTTACAGCAACTCGCCCGGAAAATAGCTCGGCGTCGCGCCAGCGTTTTACATCGCGACAGGCTTTTTTTAATACTACTTCACCAATCTCGATAATTTGTCCGGTTTCTTCGGCAATGGGAATGAACTGGCCTGGACTGATTAACCCTTTTTTCGGGGTTATAAAGCGCACCAGTGCTTCCATTCCGGCTAATTGGCCAGTGGCGATATCCATCTTCGGTTGGTAAAAAACCTCGAAATGATCCCGCTTGAGACCAAAACGCATTAAGTTCTCAATTTGCAGTCGTTTAACCGCTTGGTGGTTCATCGCATCATTAAAGAATAAGTAACGGTTCCCTTGTTGCTTAGCATGGTACATTGCGGTATCGGCGTTCTTTAATAGAATTTGTGGCGATACGCCATCCTCCGGGCTCAATACTATGCCAATAGAGGCGGTGATGGCGAGTTCATGGTTCATCATCCGAAATGGTGTGGCAATGGTTTGCAAAAAGTCGTTACTAATCGCGGTAATAGTATGAATGTCGTTGGTGCCGCGCATCACCAATGCAAACTCATCGCCGCCGAGGCGATAAAAAGTGTCTTGCGGGCGCTTACGCTCACTTAAACGCTGGGCTAATTTGATAAGCAGCTTATCGCCTAATTGATGGCCCAACGAATCATTAATCTTTTTAAAGTTATCCAAGTCCATCACCATCATGGCGTGGTGGCTGTCTTGTTTCATTAAGGTGTCGAGGTCGACAAAAAATTGATTACGATTGGCAAGCCCAGTGAGGCTGTCTTGATTAGATAAATCATTGAGGGCTTGTTCAGTCTTTTTGCGTTCGCTTAAATCGGAGTAGACCATAATATAGTAGTCTACCTCGCCCTGTTGGTTAAGTACCGGGTCCACGCTCAGTTCCATGGCCAATCTTTTGCCATGTTGGCTGCGCACCGACACTTCACACTGAATATGGCTGTGCTGTTGCACTTGGCGCTTCAGTGTACTTATTTGCTTGGTATTCAAACCCGGAAGAGTAAAAGCCAAGCCTTGGTGCTTTTTCTGAGATAAGGAGAACAATTCGGTGAATGCAGGATTGGTATCAACGAGCTTGAATTCATGGTCATATATGGCCATCGCATCACTGAGGTTCTCAACGCATTTAGCAAATAGGTCTAAGCGCTGCTCAGTGGTTTTGATATCGTCGATATCTTTCATTGTGCCACTCATACGCAGCGGTTGTAGTTGGGCGTCTTTTTCTACCACCTTTCCTCTATCTAGCATCCATCGCCACTGTCCCTGCTGGTCAAGCAATCGGTAGTTAGCTTCAAAAAACGCTGTTTTTTGTGCAAGGTGGGCGCGTAAGGCACTTTGAACGCGAGGTAAATCCTGTGGGTGTATCAGTGCTTGGTTCGGGGGAATGCAAAAACTTTGTGTGGTTGCACTGTGATTGGCATGCTCATCATTAACGCGTTTGACCTCACCGGTTTTTATATACCAATCCCAGAGGATGTCACCACTGCCTTCTAAGGTCAGTTTTAGGTGTTGTTCTGAGCGTGCCAATTTCTTACGTGAGCGGCGCAACGAAATAACACTGAATGTCATAACGCATAGCAAGGCAAGAAGTAGTGATAAAACAACCGTGTGTAAAGGAGAGTCGAACAGCATGTGCGTTTGCTCATGAGCAAACGAGCACCCACTGACAAACAACAATCCGCTTATTATTAAGCCTTTTCTACAACCTGACCTAAACACACACTGTCATTCTATTTACTACAATCATGCTAGGTTAATTCAAGCCGTTGATTGAGTAAAGCATTATGCGTGTTCCAAGGCTTGTTGCGACTGTTTAAGCCCGTCACTGAGCCACTCCATGCGAGCCCGCGAAGGAGAAAAAAGCTGCTGCATATAGTGCTGTACGTCTTCCAAGGAGATAGCATCAAGTGTCGTTAATAAGTTACTTTGCAGGCTAAAATCGACGCCCGGGTTACTAATTGCTAACCAGAAGCGTTGTGAACGCAAGCGCAGGTTTTTGTCCTTTTCGGCAATTTGCCGGTAGAGGCTGTGCTTGGCTTGTTGCCAGTGAGGCTCATCAATTTCAGCGAACCCCTGCACATACTGCTTGATAAAGGCGCGGTGATGAGAAAGTAACGTGTGCGCATCGACATTGGGTGATTGCACGTAAAATGCCAGTCCAGCGCGAGAATTAAACGGTGCATAGCCTGCACCGACCAAATAACCTAATTGCTGCTGTGTACGCAGTTGATGAAAATAGGGCTGATTAATCAAGTGGTTAACAACCATCATCAATACTTTTTCTTTTATATCTGCGGTCTGTGCTTGGTAGTAAATGACCATGGCATTGTCACTGCATTGCAGTTTTAGGTGATGAGTATCGACTTGCGTGATTTCGTTCAGTGGGCGGCTAATGCTGTCGATACTGGCGCGGGTACGCAAATGAGATTGCACCAAACGTAAGAAATCGTAGGCATCGGCAGGGCGCCAATTACCATGTAAAAACGCCTCTACATGCACGGATTCGAAAAAGGCTTGGCGGAACTGTTTAAATTGCATGTAACTGGTGCTTTTAAGTGCCTGAGCGAGCTCCGTCGGGGTCGGGTTCCAAGGCATAATCTGCGCGCCGATACGGCTGAAAATCTCACTAACAGGCTTGTTCTGGTTACTGTTTTGCCAGTGGCGCACTAGCTGCTTTTTGTACTCAGCAAAGCGCTTCGTGCAAATATCCGCATGAAACAGCGCTTGCAATAGGCCCTGCACCAGTTCTAGTTGGCTTGATGACAAGCCGGCGGTGTGTAAAGTCAGTCCGCCTTGATGCGATGAAATATGGTAATTCAGCCCAGCCAACTCAGCAGGGTAAAATTGCTCTGCCACACAATCAATAAACAGATCGGCAAATAAACGAGTCAGCGCCATGTGCTGCACGTCTTTGACCGCCAGCTCTGAGTCCAAAGCGAGATAAAAGTGACCCTTAGCAACTCGGTAGGTCGCATCTTGCTTAAACCAGAAATTAAGTCCTGGATGAGTGGCGAGCTTTTGTGGTTTATTGCCTGGCGCCACTAATTCATGAAGCACGCAAGGACGCTGTAGGTAGGGGTTTGTGCTTGGCAGAGACATGGTATTGAGTGGCGTATCAATACTCTCCAGCGCGGTTAACCAATCTTTATCGAGTGCGTTGATGCGGTACGGTGTGTTATACCACTTTGTATAGCGACTTGGCTCGACGCCGGGGTGAATTAGCACCAGACGCATATTATGGGGAGTCAGCCATTGCAGTACCTCAGCAAATTGCTGACTATCAAAGCCAGTCATCAGGTAGTCACCGTACAAGTAATGCTCACTGGGGTAGTGGTGCATATTCACGCTGATACCGCTGACCCAATCGAGTAAGCGAACTCGCTCTTGGTTATCAAAGGCAATTTGCAACAACGTTTGCTTGTCACGATACAGCGGCGACAGCTTATCGTCGTGACATTTTATCAGCGCAATATAGGCGAACACCGTTTCAACGATGTCTTGGTAATACTCAATGCCCTCATCGGTGAGTGCGAGGCTGATATTAAAATCTTTAAAGTTACTGCCATTAATGCCTCCACCTGCGGATAACGCATTGATCCATCCTTGATTTTTTAGCAGTGAGTGCAAGGAACCCGGGCCTTCGTAGCCTAATAAGTGGGCCAAAAAGCTCACCGTTTTGTGTTTATAAAAGGCATCAATGCTGGGCATAGCAAAACTAATTATGAGCTTTTGTAAGTGCTTGTGTGGCTCAATATGCAGCTCAACCCCCAAGTCCTGCTCTCGGTATAATGGCTCGGTGATCGCAGGTTTAGGTTGCTGGGTGCCAGAGATGGGGGTGAATAGCTCCAGAGCCCATTGCTTGAGCTCAGACAAAGAGTGAGGGCCGCTCAATACCAATGTCATCCACTGGGCTTGATAATGTTGCTTAAAGAAAGCCAGCAAATCATCGCGAATAGCGTTTTGCTCATCACTTAATGTGTTGCTGTTGCCCACAGAGAACTTGGCAAAAGGGTGTTTTGGATTCACCGTTTCTTTGTGCGCCTGGTATATGCGTCGGCCATCGTCCTTTATTTTAAGTTTAAACTCGGCGTCAATGGCGTTACGTTCTTTATCGACCTCTTCAGCGTTAAACAACGGTGCATAAAAAAGCTGGCTGAAGCGTGTCAACGCTTGGTGATAGTGCTCGTTGGCGACATCAAAGTAGTAGCAACTGTGCTCGGTGCCAGTCCAAGCGTTACTGCTGCCACCATGATGACTGATAAAATCGTGGAATTCTCCAGAGGCAGGGAAATCTTTGGTGCCGAGAAATAACATGTGCTCTGTGAAATGCGCTAATCCTTGTCGGTGCCAAGGATCATCAAAGTGCCCGGTATTCACCGTCAGTGCCGCAGCGGCTTTTTGGCTGTCTTGATCCTCGACCAACAACACCCTAAGACCATTGGGCAGTGTCAGCGGTTGGTAGAGTCTGTTATCATTGCGGCTGATATTCAAACAATGCTCCTGAAACTAGAGAAGTTGCAAGACGTTCAGGGCCAGCTGTTACGGCTTGGTGCCTACCCGAATATCGATGGTTAAGCTAGACTATAGCGAACATGCAACCAAGATGGCTAGCTTTTAGGTTAAAACTTTTTTGCTAATTAGTTGATTTCTTTGCAATGAAAACCATTTTAATCATGCGCCATGGGGAAGCTCAAGCGCTACAAGCGCAGGACCACTTGCGCGAACTGACTCAAAGAGGTCGGCAACAAGCTGATCATGTAGGCCAATGGTTAGCACAAAGGTTTAATCCACAAGGCTTGTTAGTAAGCCCTTATGTGCGCGCTCAGCAGACTGCCGAGTGTGTCAAAGAACATTGCCGAGGTTTCACCTTGGAGCAAACGTGCGATGACATTATCCCCAGCGCTAATGCGAAAACCGCCGTTGACTACTTACAAGCACTCACCGAAGTTCATACTGAAATAGACACTTGGTTAGTGGTGGCACACATGCCAATCGTCAGTTACATGGTCGCGGAGTTCTGCCCTGAGCAAATGCCCATTTTCGCAACCTGTGGGGTGGCTCATATTGACTATGATCCGGCCACCATGAGAGCGCGCTGGCAGGCGTTATATAGCCCTAACTAGAGCTTAACCGCCAGCAATTTTAACCTTGAAGCCCTGAGCTTCAAGCAAACCTTTGAGCTTGTCGCGATCGTCGCCCTGAATCTCAATCACTCCCTCTTTAACGGCGCCGCCTTGGCCCATTTTTGATTTCAGGGTTTTTGCCAGCTTTTTCATATCATGCTCGCTCGGATCAATGCCCACAACGAGCATGACACCTTTGCCTTTGCGTCCTTTGGTTTGACGCTCAATACGCAGTGCACCGTCTTTAAAAAGCTTAACATCCGGCTGTTCACTTTGTTTTTCAGGTCGAATGCGGCCAGTGTCGGTAGAGTAAACCAAGTTATTATCGCTCATGGGTTGCTCCAATTAATAAACATAAAGTGTCATCCTAACATATTTTGGTGTTGTCATTGCGAAATGGCTGGCAAGGTTTATATTTTAAACAGGTAGATTATCAGTGGCTTAGGAGCGGGTATGAGTTTACAACAGCATTATGTTGAGGAAAAACAAAAACTAGTGATAGTGATAAAGGAAAAGTTTGACTTTAATCTTGTGCAAGATTTTCGTACAGCCTATGCAGACGTGCACGCAGACACTAAGCACGTGGAAGTCGACCTGCGAGAAACCAGTTACATGGATAGCTCAGCGTTGGGTATGTTGCTCAATATGCATAAAGCTCTGAAGGGGCAGGTAGAGGGCATTACCATCAGCCATGCAAACCCGCAGTTAAAAAAGATTCTCCAAATTTCGCGTTTCGATAAGAAATTTACCATTGACTGAAAAGTACATTTCCTTTCCTTCACATGGGCTTAGCGAAGACTTGCCCTTAGTGCTCATTGTTGATGATGAGTCCATGAACCGGCGTATTCTGCGAGCGATGCTGGAGCGTGACCACTATCGCGTCATCGAAGCTGAAAATGGCATTCAGGCGCTAGCGCAATGTCAGGCTCACGATGTTGATGTGGTACTGCTGGATATTCTTATGCCCGAAATGGATGGCTATGAAACGGCAGCGGAGCTTAAACGCACTAATACACGAGTTTATACCCCCATTATTTTTATTACTGCTTTGGAAGATAACCCCTCATTGGCAAGATGTTTGGACGTAGGCGGTGACGACTTTATGCCCAAACCGTTCGATTTACAGATATTGCGAGCCAAGTTACACGCACATCTGCGTATTCGCCATTTAGTCAGCGAGTCAAAAAAGCAAACGGACGCGTTGACCTATTATCAAAATCAAACTGAACGTGAACATGAACTAGTCGAGCATATTTTCAATAATGCCCTGCAACATAAGGATAAACCCAAGGGGGTCGACTCACACCTGTCGCCTGCTTCTATGTTTAATGGCGACGTGTTTCTCAATGCCTTGGGGCCAAATGGCTCGCAATATTATCTATTAGGCGATTTCACTGGACATGGGTTAGCCGCTGCCACCGGGGCGCTGCCAGTGGCGCGTATTTTCTACACTATGGTGGAAAAGAACTTGGCCGTAGGAGATATAGCCAGAGAGTTAAATGCCGCTTTATACGATTTGTTGCCGGCACATATGTTTTGCGCTGCAACTATTTTCGAAATTAGTGCTAATGCACAAAGTGCGACGTTTTGGATGGGCGGCTTGCCTGATGGTTATCTTATTGACCATTCGGGCTACATGCTTAGTCAGCTCGAATCAAAACACATGGCATTGGGTATTTTGGATGATGAGGAGTTTGAGTGTGATGTGCGCCATGTCACGCTCAATGAATATAGCCGTATCGTGGTTTACACCGATGGCATCATTGAGGCCGAAAATGCACAACAGCACCAATTTGGCTACAGCGGTTTGCTACGCACCTTGGCGTCGCAAGCGATGATCCGTACTGACAACATCATTGCCGCTGTGCATTATTTTACCGATAATGAAGATCAACAAGACGATTACAGCGTGGTTATTATCGACCCGCAACCTCAGGCGCCATTACAACCTATTAATCACACCATAAGTCCACTCCCCATTGAGCTTGAGGTAGCGTTAAGTGCCGAGGAGTTGAAAACGGTGGACCCAGTGGCGCAATTGATGGACCTCGTTGGCCACTTGCCTGGGCTGAACACCCACAAATCGACACTGTTTATATTGTTATCAGAGGCTTATAACAACGCTCTAGAGCACGGTATTTTAGGGTTAGACTCTGCTTTGAAGGCCGATGACGACGGCTTTTTACAATACTACAGCGAGCGTGAGCAACGCCTAAGCGAACTCACCGAAGGTGAGATATGCCTGCGAGTTTGTTATCAGCCACAGCAACGAACACTGCTTTTAAGCGTTACCGACTCGGGTGCTGGTTTTTCTTTTGAGCCCGCAGCAGGTAGCCAACTCCAGCAAAGCTATGGCCGTGGTATTGAGCTACTTAAAGAGCTGGCTGAAGATGTGGAATACAATCAAGCGGGAAATGAAATACGCATTCGCTACCATATCGACTAACCCTCTCATATTGCCTCAGAACCCTATTTTTTACCTTTAAATGACTGGCTTAGTGTCGAAGTGACGGTTTTGTATTGCACGGTAATAAAAAGGTGTGCTAGCATCCGGCTAAATGTTTAGATGTTTGGACGGCTAAATGCTTTTAAGCTACTTAGAAAATGCACAACTTAGCGCTGAGCCCAAGTTAGTGGCGAATAAACAACAGGCGCTACAGCAATACCTTAACAACGCGAGTGCCGATGTTCGTTGGCAATATCAAATTCCTGAGTTGGGCGAGGGTGGGGCGTGTAGTTTATTTGGTCATCTGCAAGAGCAGCCCTTCGATTTACGCGAACATTTGCCCCCGAGCAGTGAAGCAAAGTTGAGAAAGCTTCAAGCGATTGTCGATTTTGTTGTTCAAGAAAGTGGCGTAGACTGGTTTGGTATTTATCAAAGTCAACATATTGAAGGTCAGCCACAGCTACTTAAGCTAGCTTATTACGGCGCACCTAGTCGCCCTCTTTTTCCTATTAACCCTGACTTTGCAACAACCAGCAATAATGTGCAGGTTACACTCAGCGGGGTTGCTCGGGTGATAAATGATGTGGAAGACTATGTTGCCAACGGTGGCGAATACTATACATGTGACCCCAAAGTGAAAGCAGAAAGCTGCTTGCCGCTTTATGACGAGACAGGTAAAGTAGTGGGCATTATTGATGCTGAAGCATTTACCGACGAGTTTTTTACCCCTGATCAGGTTGCGTTGCTAATAGCTGCGTGTTTAGAGATTAGCGAGCACTTACCAACCAGCCGTCAGGACTAACCTAACCTGAGATAATAAAGAGAGTTCCATGTTCTCACAATTAAAACCTTTACCGACAGATCCAATTCTTGGGCTTATGGCTGCGTTTAAAGCCGACACCAATGACAAAAAAATCGACCTAGGTGTTGGCGTATACAAAGACGAGCAAGGGCAAACCCCTGTATTGAAGGCCGTAAAAAAGGCTGAAGAGTTTCGTCTCGCCAATGAAACCACTAAGTCATACATTGGGCTGGCCGGTAATTTGGAATATTGTCAGAAAATGGAGCAACTGCTACTTGGCGGTGCTCACCCGGCTTTGCTAGCGGACCGTGTGCGTACAGCTCAGGCTCCAGGGGGCACGGGTTCGTTACGGGTGGCGGCCGAGTTCATTAAGCGTTGTAATGAGCAAGCCACGGTGTGGGTGACTACGCCAACATGGGCCAACCACATTAGCCTATTTGAAGCGGCTGGCCTGAATGTGAAAGAGTACCCTTACTATGACTATGATAACAAAGGTTTGTTATTTGATGACATGGTGAACACGCTCAGCCAAGTGCCTGCGGGTGATGTGGTGCTGTTACATGCATGTTGTCACAACCCAAGCGGCATGGACTTGAATTTTGCGCAGTGGCAAAAAGTAGCTGAAATCGCTAAAGTTCAAGGCTTTACAGTACTGGTTGATATCGCCTATCAAGGTTTTGGTACGAGTTTGGATGAGGATGCTGCGGGTTTACGCCATTTGGCCTCGCAGGTAGATGAGCTAATCATTTGTTCGTCATGTTCGAAAAATTTCGGCTTATACCGTGAGCGTATTGGTGCCTGTTCGGTGATCTCAAAAGATCAAGCCACCGCTGATATTGCTAATTCAGTGATGCTCAGTGTGGTACGCAGTATTTACTCTATGCCGCCGGCACACGGTGCGGATATTGTTAATACTATTCTTAGTAGCGACGAGCTAACTGCGATGTGGCACCAAGAGCTTGATGACATGCGCTCTCGTATCAATGGTTTGCGTTCATTGCTTAAGGATAAGTTAAACGACAAATGCGAAGGCATGGACTTCTCATTTATTGAACGCCAGCACGGTATGTTCTCTTTCCTAGGGATTAACAAAGAACAGATCGAACGCCTACAAAAAGAGTACTCAATCTACATTGTCGGTTCTAGCCGTGTAAATGTGGCAGGGGTAAGCAAAGATAATATCGATTACTTTGCCGATGCCGTTGCAGCGGTTACTAAGTAACGCGAATGATAAAAAAAGCCAGCAATGCTGGCTTTTTTTATGTCTAAGAAATAGCTTTACGCCTCTTTGGCTTTGAGCTCGGTAACATTTTCCTTATCACTTGGCTCTTTGCTGGCTTTTTTTGTGGCCTTTGCTGCAGGCTTGGTACCTTTAAGTACGTGCATAAAGTCGTCTTTTTGTTTTGCTATTTCCAACGACAGGCTTTCTACTTGTTGCTCACTTAAGGGAACATCAACGCCGCCTAATAACTCTTCTAAGCTTTCGGCAATATCGAGCATCTTATCATAGGCATCGGCTTCTTTTTTGCTAGTAAAGGTCATGCGCTCGACTCCGTCTCGTTCTACAACGTATTTAGTTACAACAGCCATGGCTTCTCCTCAAGGGTACTGTTTTTTTATACAGTAAGGGTAGTGGTTGGCGATTCGCCCGTCAAGGGTTTTAATTATTCCTTTTAAAGGGTTAAGCATTTTTACCACAAAAAGCACGATTTTATCGTTAGTTTTATTTGACACATCTCAGTAATTATTCTTTATTTACTGTTGAAGTAACAAGGACTTTTACTTTAACTTCTAAGGAGAGAAGCATGAAGCTACTAACCGCACTCTACACCACCTGTGCGCTTGTACTTACCCCAGCGGTGGTCGCTGCTGAGGCACCTCAACAAGCGAGTGAGCAGGTAACCCCAGCCAAACTTGACATTAATCAAGCATCCGAAGCACAGCTACAATCGCTGCCGGGCATTGGCCCCACTAAAGCAGCCGCCATCATCGAGTATCGTCAGGTGCAAGGCAATTTCCGCAGTGTTGATGAGCTAGACGCCGTGCCAGGTATTGGTGCAAGTACGTTGGCGCAAATTCGGGAATTGGTGAAGGTAAGATAGTGGCAAAGTATTGCTGATAAACCAAAGGGCAACGTTTAGTTGCCCTTTTTATGTGCGGCGATGGCTTCATCAAGGTGAAACAGCGCGAATGCATGGCGCACTGGGAGCACAATAATAGGATAGGCGATGCCGGCTAAGAGCAGCCATGGCAACATGTGCCAGCCTTCAAAGCGCACCAGCAGCAGAAATAGTGGGGTGATCAGCAGCAGTTTAATAATATTGAGCATGACTCGGCGCTGCGCTGATAGCCTGTTTAATGAATCCGTTACTATAGCAAGTCGCTCATTGTGACTGAGCGACTTGAGTTTCGGAATTTGACTGGGAAGAAAGTAAATCATGAAGCCTTAGGTTTATAAAAAAAGCTGCTTAAGGTAATGATAATTGCAACGACTGCCATCACCGCAAAGATCACCTGCATCCACCCAGGCATTGATAACCCCATAAATTGCCAATCAATGTTGCCACAATCACCGGTAGCAGCAAAAAAGCTCGGCAGCCACTCGTGTAAAGGCATAAAGCTTGGGAAGTTAGGTTCAAACTCGCATACGAAGGCAAACGGATCTGTGGTGGTTTGCATCATGATATGCTCTTTGGCGAGCAAGAAACCCCAAATACTGGCAACCAGCCAACTCGCCAGCGCCACTAGGCGTAAATACACGTTTTGTGGATTAATACAGCCCACTAAGGCAGCAAATAGCACACCCAAGACTGCTGTACGCTGATAAATACACATAATGCATGGCGCTAAGTCCATGGCATATTGGAAATACAAAGCAGTTGCTTCGAATACGGTGGCAATCACCGCTAACAGTACCCAAGGCGCACGTTGGTGCGATAGCTTACCTAACCAGCTCATAGTTAACTCACATCGTTATTGATGGGCTGATTATGCCACGCCCTCGGCGCTATGCAAGCGTATTAGCGGCCGTAAAGGTAAGCTCAGTGGCGTGCCTAAGCACTTAATTTAGCGCCATTTGTGTACAAGCTAGCGTTGTTAAGTGAACAAAAAAGCTAATGAATGACTTAAAGCGGTAGGCTTGCTTGCAGTTGGCTCTTATCAACCTATAAAAATGAATAACAAAATATAGTAAGCAGAATTGCTCGAAGAGCTATACACAGTGCGGATCTAATGCCGATATTGAACGAATCAAAGTCTCGGCTTTCGACTAAATAAGTCCTTAATCTCTGGAAAGTACTTACAGGAGAGCATAGTATTCTCAGCATCAATTAGTGTTATATTCGATTTGCAAGTGAATGTAATAAGGAGGTTGTATGCGGGGAATTATATCTAGGTGAGCATGAATAGAATCGCAACGTTAGTTGGGTCACTTCGAAAAACTTATCCGGAAATAGAATCTTGTAAATTCGAACTAATTTTTTCTTTCCCCACTGAAGAAGCGGCCAAAGAATACTTCAGAAAAACCTATCACTGGGAACATCATGATGGGATGATTAAATATCAACTTAACGGTGAATGTTTCTTGGGCTTTAAGACTGCAATAGAATTAAATGCCAACTATGTTAAACACTTAACGGGCTGTTATGTAGGTTTGGCATCAGAAACCCAAGGTAGCCTTCACCGTTGGAAACTATGGATTTGAGCCTTAATAAGAACGAGCACCAAATGGAAATCAAAGTAAGGAAAACTAAAACAACTGACAGTGGCACATTGTGTATGCTGTGGCAGTTTTACCAATATCACCAAAGTTCATTTGATCAAGAGGATGTAGGTACTGACGGGCGCTTTGATATTGATGAACAATACCTCAATTCCGTTGTTTGCGGTGAACAAGAGTGTGCCGCTTATCTAATTTTTGTTTCTGACCAGGTTGCAGGCTTTGCCACTGTTGAGACGACCGAGATTCGGGGTAAAGAAATGCCGGAATTGGCTGATATATTTATCCTCTCTAAATATCGAAAGCAAGGTGTCGGGAAATTTGTCGTTCAACACTTGATGCAAGCTGTGAGCGAACAATGGCATGTAGCAGTTTATATAGACGACAGCTTGGCGTTGAAGTTTTGGAGTAACTTGTTTACTCAATTAAATGTGGCCCTTGTTGAGAAAGTGGAGCCTGTTGAAACAGAGGGCTTTCACGAGTTTGTCATTACAAACGCCTAACAGAATAAATACGTGAGCGACGTTGTAAGCTTGGCTGACACTCGCTCCTCGTTCAAGTTTAAAACGGCTCGTATCATGGAGCCGTACACACAAGGAAAGTTATGATTCGAACTATCTTGATAATATCGTGGGCTTTTTTTGTCAACTTTTCTATTGGCAAAGAAATTAAAGATATATCTGAGCTCACAAAGCGTTTGGACGATGGTGTACCGCAAATTTTAGAAAAGCACAAAGCTCCCGGCGTTGCTCTGGCATTCGTTAATGGAAGTAGAGTTGTGAGCTTTCGTTCCTATGGTTTTGCTGACGTTGCGGCTAAAACTGAAATTACTCAAAGGACTTTGTTCAATGTAGGCTCTATTTCTAAGCTGGTTACTGCTTGGGGAGCAATGCAATTAGTCGCTCAAGGCAAAGTAGATCTCGATACACCAATTAATCAATATCTTAAACGCTGGCAAATTCCCCAATCTGATTTTGATGTAAAAAAAGTCACACTAAGAAATATTCTGTCTCACACTTCCGGCCTGTCTTTGGGGCCTTATACAGGGTGGGAGTCTCGCGACAAGTTATCCTCTATTGTCGACTCACTAAATGGTAATAACAACGGCGCTGGACCCGTTGAACTTATCCATGCGCCAAATACAAAGTGGTCTTATTCCGGTGGTGGATATTCAGTGGTACAACTGTTAATTGAAGATGTGTCCGGAATGACATTTGAAGCTTATATGCAGAAAAACGTATTCGAACCTCTGAATATGAAGGATTCTACATTCAATATTACTGAGATAGTAATGAGTAAGTCGGCAACACCTTATGATGATACTGGTAAAGTCACGGGGATGGTGTACTTCAATGAACAAGCAGCGGCGGGCTTACAAACAACGCCTGTAGATTTAGCTCGCTTCAATATGGCAGTTTTGCGCAATAGCGATGGACATTATAACGGTTCAATTTTGTTGCCAGAAAAGCTCATAGATCTAATGATTAAGCCAGCTCCGAATACTAACGGGCGCTGGAGCATGAGCTATGTTGTGGACACAGAAAATAACAGTCTCGGATTTGCTGGATTTAATCGAGGTTGGGTCTCTCTATCACGTTCTGTCACAGACCTAAATTTTGGTTACGTAATATTAAATAATAGTAGTATCGGTGCTGTGAACAATGAAATTGATAGCCTCATACTTTCTACCGTTAAACAAGAGCACAATTAAATTACATAAAAAACACTTTCAGTGGATAGGCTGCGGTGCCTGCGTGTTATGTGTCGAGGAAGCTATGAAGCCCAAAAAGCCAACAATCATGGGAATGGCAGAGTTTGAGCCATCAGCGAGGTGTCCTAATTGTACATTGATAATGTATTTGGGAAACAAATGTCCGCATTGTGATTATTTACTGAGCCAGTCAGAACAAAGAGCTCAAAATTTGTTTTGGAGAAAGTCTAGAAACACAGGTTATGTGTATGGCTTTATGTTTTTCATTGTTTTCCTATTTATACTGCCTTGGTTGCTTGGCATGTAGCCTCAATCAAAGGTGCCTAAGTTTTATGCGGAGCTGTAAATTTAGCCAACTATGTTTAGTCGATTATAAAGGTGCTTGAAAACCAAGGTTAAATATATGTTCTGGAGAAGTTTGTTAATCGGATTAACAACCGTGTTTGCTTGGCTACCTGCATCATTTCTTATGATATTTGCGCTAATCGGCTTGTTTGGTGGTGTTGCAAATATTTCCACTATGCCGGTTGGTTTCAGCTTACAATGGATCCTTTGTTCTTTGGGGGGAATACTTGGCTATGTAGCATTAACCTCTGTGAGTTGGGGTTTAAAGCTCAAGCATAAAGTTCGATTGTTATTTCTTATTTTTGGCTTTTTGTCTCTAATATTCACTCATTCCTCAGTCATTGACCTTGATGGTGACTTATTCAAATTAGGTGGTGGCTGGGTTGAGCTCTATATGCTTTTATGCTCAGCTATATTTTTAGCTGTTCACATAGTCTTGCACTTGTTTTGGATGTCGCAAGACAATTTAGCAAGTGCATAATCTATTAATAGGAGTTAAACCCTTGACTAGCGTTTGTCTTTCGCTCGCTTTAATCATGTGCATGCAGCTATGAACGGGCGTTAATTTCACAGGGGATGGTATGGAAATCGAAGACTTAATAAGCATTTTGCAATCTGGCAACGAACGTGAGATATCGGATATTTCATATAGTCTGATGAATGTGTCAGACAATACCTTTTTACAAAAGCTCGCGGGCAGCCTTGAGTTAATCACGCCATTCTCTAGTGCTTCGTGTTGGTCCTCTCATGGAAATAAGCACTGCGTACGTGTATCAATAGATAGAATTATAAAGTTTCTCGAGGCTGTGAGAACAACGGGTTGCAGATGCGTAAAATACCTCCAGCTATCTTACTTTGCCCACAGTGAAGCGGATAAAGGCATGATTGAGATAATATTAAATGAGGCAGACCCACAAACGAGGAGGTCGAAAATGACCTGTCAATGTACAGCTTGTGATCAATACTATGTTGCGCATGAGTTCGACGCGGGGTTTGGACGCAGAGCAAAATGGAAAAAGCTCGCAAAACTATGAAAAAGATGCCTTTACTGTTATTCCAATTCAAGAATCGGCTCGGTTACGGTAGGGTTGTTTTTGAAAATTCATCACGCTAAAAGGGAGTACTTACTTGGAAACGGATCTTCAACAAAAATTGACAAATATTTTTAGCACTCGGCTGTTCAAATTTGACGGGCTTCCCGAAAAAATAATTTCAGAGCTTAATGCTTGAATATGGCGCAGAGCAATTACTGTTAGCCTGCCAAGCATTGCGACCTGAATTTGAGCAAAACGCCGACTTCGCACGCGAGAGCAGAGGAAAGTCTGGCTTAGGTGGTGAATTTCATATGGCCGCTGCAATGGAGCTCAAATACCTTCAGGAAGCCATGGTTTATATAAGAAGTAAAACCACCGAGGCATCATAACCATGTAGTGTGGTGCTCTGCTATGAGGCTGGAGCATAAGCCAATTAGTGACGCAATGAAGAAAAGAAAGGGATCGCTATGAATGAACACTTGGATAAGAAGTTATTAGAGTTTATTGAAACGTATAACAAACTATTGTCAACTTTTGACTATGGAGCAGCTGAGTTTCAAAGAGATATTGCCTTAGGAATGATTTTTGTTTTGGTCGATGCTCAAGCTGCTTGTTGGGACTCTCTAGAGGAGTTAAAGCTGCAGCTCGCGATCAACGCATTCAATTCTGATGAAATGCTTAAAAACATTAGAGACGATGTGTCGGAAAATACCGCTATTACTTATGACTACCGGTTCTCTCCAGTAGCGATGAAAACGTTTGCAGAATTAGGTTACCTAAACCTTTCCACGCTAATTTATATACGAGATCGGTTGGATGATGAAGTTCATAAGCACAGGAATGCCAATTCCATGGAAGCCTTTGTATATAACCTTCAGGGTAACTCCCTAAATTGTAGCATTCTTAATGACTGCATTGAAATTATGGAGAAAAGAGTCAACAGAGCGAATGTATAGGTGTTGCTTGTCACTAAAATAAATCCAAGTGCGGCCGCAACCATATTATTTATTAGTTACGTGAAAGATGATATTCGCGCTGAAAGCGAGTCAAAAAATTGAAGCAGCCGTATGCTGGTGGCGAGTATGGTGACTTTGAGAACATGCAAACACTGTGTATTAGAACAGTTGCAGCGCAGTCGCTCACATAGTCAAGAAAACGACCCAATCGCGTGCTTTTGTCGCAAGATAAAAACGAGCAATAGCTGTTTTAAATAATACTGGCAATGAGTTAACTAGCCTGTTAAGAATATACCATTCAGAAAAGTGAGCGGCAGCGTAGTAGAAAAACGCGCGATTCGCTCGCTATAAGCATGTTAAGTGCCAAAATAAGATATGGGTATATTTATAATTCACACCCAAGATTCAATGCTTCTTTCAAAAAAGGCCTACGAATCATGGAAAGAGATTCAAGATCATTATCCTGATTACATGGTTTCTCTTGGGCCTTGGAGCGCTGAAAAGGTAATTGATTATCTTCATGATGAATATTCTGATCTAAGTCCCGAGGCATTAACTCAAGTAAAGTCCTTAATTGATGGTAAGGAAGAGTGTTTAGAATTAGTTTTTCGGAATTGATCAGCTAGTACTTAACAAACCAAGCCAGTTCGCCAGCGAACTGGCAGGAAAAATTTACGCGCTTCGCGCTAAAAAACAAATTTGCCTCTGCTTAGGGGCGTTATGTGTTTGGAGAAAATGTGAAGCACTTTAGTATTTTAGTTGTAGTGATATTTCTTATTGTAGGGTGTAAATCTACTTTTAAACCAAAGTTAAATAGTGTTGAAAAATACACTTACAAGAGTTTAAAAAAACAGTTTAAAGGTGACCCAATGCAAAAATATGTTGATATATTTTTCATCAAAAGCTGTGAAGACTTGTGGACTTACACTCAGCAAGAAAAAATTACAATAACATCAATTGAAGGGACAGATATATTTATCGAAACACCTGAAAAAAGGACGATGAAAATGAATATAAACAACTTAGATTGTTCAAGCTTACTCAACACATAATAAACGCATTAATAATGGACGGCTAAAGCTTGGCTGGCGCTCATTCTTTGCTAATTTTAGCCAAGCATTATCCGCATTTTATGCGGGCGTCATCTATCGCTGGAGAGTCATGCATAGCACCGAAAGGGTTAAAGCCAAGCCTGATACCGACGCATTCGTTGGGCGGGTAGTATGGAGCCCGATTAAGTCGCTTTGGTTCAATTCCCACTTATTGGCCACAATTTTTCTTGCTCCCTTTGTCGTTAGCCTCTCCTCATTTAGTGTATTTATTCTTTTAACCGGCATTACCTTATGCTTTGGCCACTCTTTAGGGATGCACAGACTTCTGATCCATAGGTCATACGAATGTCCGAAATGGATGGAGTACCTGTTTGTATATCTTGGCACGTTGGTGGGTATGGCGGGGCCTATCGGAATGATGAAACAGCATGATCTGAGAGATTGGGCGCAGCGCCAGACACACTGTCACGACTATCTGTTACATGGCTCCAGCATTTTGAAAGATGGCTGGTGGCAGCTCAACTGCGATCTAGAGCTGGAAAATGGGCCTGACTTCTTTATCGAGGATTCTGTCTGGTCTGATCCATTCTATCGGTTCATTGAAAAAACATGGATGTGCCAACAACTAGCACTCGCGTTGCCGCTTTATTGGTTTGGTGGCCTAACCTGGGTGGTCTGGGGGATTTCTGTGCGCATAGTTGTCTCGGTGGGTGGGCACTGGCTCATAGGCTATTTTGCTCATAATCGCGGGGAGCGTACTTGGCGAGTCGATGGAGCCGCGGTGCAGGGTCATAATATTCGTTTTGCTGGGGTGCTTTCCATGGGAGAGGCCTGGCACAACAATCACCATGCGTATCCCGGCTCGGCCATGCTCGGTCTATACACGGATGAGCCAGATCCAGGCTGGTGGGTTCTGAATGCACTGCACAACTTGGGCATCGTCAAGAATATTCAATTACCAAGGGATCTACCGCCGCGGCCTGAGGTTGTTTCTGAGAGCATAGATCTGGAAAAGCGTGTCGAGCGAGTGCCTGAGGACTGTGAGATTGCAAAGTTTATTCGAGGAAATAGATAAAAAAGCTATGCACGCGACAAGCTCGTGATGGCGGCGTTACCGAATAAATACTCTAACTGGTTTCTGTCCAAAAATGAGTTAGATTCAATGTCCGTTCTTATGGCTTTATTAAATCTTTGCTGGAGTAGCTCAGCGGCTCAACTTGGCACATATGTGACTGCCAAATTCAACTAAGCCTATTTGTTAAGGTAGAGCAAGGTTATTGTGGTTATAAATTGATTTAATTCTTGCCTCTCCCCCCACCCTGAAACCATGAGGCTTAAAAGCTTATTGCTAAATTTGTCATTTAAGCTTCAAAGATAAATGGGTCTTCACTAATCAAACCCTCTTCCTAGGAGTGGTTAGAGTCTCACACTGTGTAACAATCTCACCTTTGCTGTGTATGACCAAAACTGTGACTGGGCGAGTGTGCTTGTTAGTTGCTTCGCATCTGGTACAATCAGTATGTTAAGATCAATAATAATATTTTTAGTAGTGAAGTGGACGTTAGATGAGAATATTCAAAGCCAAAAGCCCAGCTGGATTTGCTGAGGAGTACATAGTTGAGTCCATCTGGAATGGCGAGTTTCCGCCTGGCTCAATTCTTCCAGCTGAGCGTGAGCTATCGGAACTGATTGGCGTCACTCGCACTACCTTGCGTGAGGTATTACAACGCCTAGCCCGCGATGGCTGGCTGACCATTCAGCATGGCAAGCCCACGCGCGTGAACAACTTTTGGGAAACCTCAGGGCTGAACATTCTTGAGACCTTGGCCCGTCTTGATGAAGACAAAATGCCAGAGCTGACCGATCAGCTGCTTTCTGCGCGTACGAACATCAGCGCCATTTACATGCGCGCAGCGATTAAAATAGACCCAGAACGTGTAAAAGAAATTGTTGCAGATAGAGAAACTGTAGAAGACACAGCGCAGGCCTTCGCCGATTATGATTACCTTGTCCATCACCAGTTAGCTGGGGCAGGGAACAATAAAATCTATGTATTGATTTTAAATGGCTTTAAAGGTTTTTACTCTAAAATTGGCTGCCACTATTTCTCTGACCCGCGTACTCGAGAGCTGGCGCGTCAGTTCTATTCAGACTTAGCCGAGCTTGCCGAGCAGCAAGATCACGATGGGGCGATTGCCTTGATGCGTCGCTACGGCCATAAGAGTGGCCAAATATGGCAAGAGATTCGTGGCAATATGCCCGAAGATATTATGGATTAAGTAACCTAAAAGCCCGCACTAGCGGGCTTTTTTGTGCCTAAGGCAAAGGCGTTGGTGTCAATCAGTTTTATCGATGATAGCTATCGCTAAATGCGATTGTTCTTTTGTGCACAGGGTCAGTACCATATTGCGCAGAATTAGGTGCAACGTGAATTTTGCGTGATGGGGTTGGTTTTTGCTTTTTCGTCACTATATTTAGTTGCACATACATAAAATGCTTTGACGCGTTTGCCGTCAGAGCCACTGTGTTAACGATAAACTCAAACTATTGGAGATTACAATGGGTGTATTAGTAGGCCGCAAGGCACCAGATTTCACAGCAGCTGCAGTGCTAGGTAACGGCGAGATCGTTGAAGACTACAACCTACACGAAAAAATCAAAGGAAAGAAAGCGGTTATCTTTTTCTACCCACTTGATTTCACATTCGTTTGTCCTTCTGAACTTATTGCTTTCGACAAGCGCTATGAAGAGTTCCAAAAGCGTGGTGTTGAAGTAATCGGTGTTTCTATCGATTCACAGTTCTCACACAACGCATGGCGTAACACTGCTGTTGCTGACGGCGGTATCGGTAAAGTTAAATATGACCTTGTTGCTGATGTGAAGCACGAAATTTGTCAAGCGTTCGACGTAGAGCACCCTGAAGCGGGCGTTGCTTTCCGTGGTTCTTTCCTAATCGACGAGGAAGGCACAGTACGTCACCAAGTAGTTAACGACCTACCGCTAGGCCGTAACATCGACGAGATGCTGCGCATGGTTGACGCTCTAGCGTTCCACAGCGAGCACGGTGAAGTATGTCCAGCTGGTTGGACTGAAGGTAAAAAAGGTATGGACGCAAGCCCTGAAGGTGTTGCTAAGTTCCTATCTGAAAACGAAGGCGACCTATAAGTCGACCCAAGGTTTCAAGAAAAGCCGCGCTTTAGCGCGGTTTTTTTATGCCTGAAAACAGCTGCAAGCCTGTACTACAATAACTAAAATCGGTACCTTCATCATAACTTCATTCTTCTCAACTAAGATTTTAGTTTTTATAACAAGGATATGTGACATGCGCGCAGTATTTTCTATGATGCTCATTCTGTTTTGTAGTGGGGCGGCTTACGGCCAATCGGCTACTCAAAATCCCGCCACGGTGCCCGCCACGGTCATCATTTCCATCGATGGTTTTCGTCATGACTACATTGAGCATTTCGATACCCCGGCGCTGGCTAAATTAAGCCGTCAAGGAGTGCGGGCGCTGCGCATGAAAACGGTTTATCCGAGTAAAACTTTCCCCAACCATATCAGCATCGCCACAGGTCTGCTGCCCAGTCACCATGGTATTGTGGGTAACCGTTTTTGTGATAAACAGCGGCAACAATGCTATGCCATGGGCAAAGGGCAGGCCGATACCAGCTGGGTGTCAGGCACGCCACTGTGGAATTTAGCTGAGCTACAAGGGGTGAAAGCCGCTACCTATTACTGGCCAGAATCGGATGCGCGTTTCAATGGCCGCACTGCGTCTTACTTTTATCCGTATTCTAGCCACGGCAAGCAGTCCCATCGCGTAGAGCAAATCATTCAATGGCTTAAGTTACCCAAGCAGCAGCGCCCCAAACTCATTATGAGCTACTTTTCTGAGGTTGATAGCCTAGGCCACAAGTATGGGCCGAACGCGCCGCAAACCAAAGCAGGGGCCTTAGGAATCGATCGCCTTATTGGTGAGCTGTGGCGCAGAATAAATACCGAGTTAGACACCGAGGTGAACCTGATTGTGGTCTCTGATCATGGCATGAGCGAAGTAAACCCCGATGCCGGCATTCCTTTAGCATCGCTCAACATCGATGATGGGTTTAAAGTGATTAACTCTGGTACCCGGGTGGCTATTTATCAACATAAGGCGTCTACGCGCGCTTTACAGGCACTGCGAGAGCGACTGCACAAGCAGGCGGCGGATCAATATCAGGTAATGAGTAAGGAGCAACTGGCTCAATATGGTGTCACTATGGGGCCGAGACAGGCTGATATTGTGCTGCAAACGCGCCCACCGGTGGTTTTTACGCAGCCAGATCATCATTATCTGGGCACCCATGGTTTTATCGATGATGACAATATGGACGCTGTGTTCTTAGCGGTGGGCCCAAGTTTCCACCAAGGAAAAACGCTGGCGCAGGTGCGTAATCTTGATATTTACCCTGTGGTGGCACATATCCTCGGCTTAGAGATACTGACCCCCATCGACAGTGACGGCGCTACTTTGTGGCCAGCCTTGTTGTCACCGCCAAAGCGCGAACCTGACACGCGCAGCAACTAGGGGTTGTTGCTAGGCTGAAATCCAGGCACAAAAAAACCGCCATAACGGCGGTTTTTTATGTCATTTAAGGCTTATTGAAAGCTCACTGCTTTGCGCTCTTTACGCTGGCCACGGCCTTTAGCGTTAGGATCGCGGAAACTACGCTTTTTGCCTTCACCTCGTGGTTCACGTGCCTCACGTGGTGCACGTGCTTCGCTTTGGCTGAGTGTCAGCTTCATAGGACGCTTGCAGATATACACTTTTTGGAAGTGAGCCAGCTTGTCCTCAGGCATGCCTTTTGGCAGCTCAACGGTACTGTGAGCGTCAAATAAACGAATGTCGCCAATAAACTTGCTGGAGATATCCGCTTCATTAGCAATGGCACCGACGATATTTTTAACTTGTACACCGTGCTCGCGACCCACCTCAATACGGTACGTATCCATTGGCGTGTTAGCATCACGACGCTCGCGGCGAGGTTTATCACCGTCGCGACGACGATCGCCTTTGCGCTCACTGCGTTCACCACGCTCTGGACGTTCCTTCGCTTTGATTTCCTCGACCTTCAACGGCGACTGTTGCTGTGCCAGATAAAGTAGCGCGGCGGCTAAGTCACCTTGGCTCAATTGCAACTTGTTACCTAGGGTATTGGCTACTTGCGCAAAGAACTCACTGTCTTTGTGCTCCAGCGCGGCGGCCACTTTCTTCTCCAGGGCATCAATACGCTTTTGCTCAACGACTTTAGCGCTCGGCAATTCTACCTGAGCGATGTCGCTCTTGGTGTGGCGCATAATGTTCTTAAGTAGGTAACGCTCATTGCCCTTAACGAACAAAATAGCTTTACCTTGACGACCTGCACGGCCAGTACGACCAATGCGGTGTACATAGGCTTCGCTGTCTTGTGGGATATCATAGTTAACCACTAGGCTGATGCGTTCAACATCTAGGCCTCGTGCTGCCACGTCGGTAGCTATAACAATATCAAGTAAACCATTTTTAAGACGGTCAACGGTGCGCTCACGCGCCTGCTGGTTCATATCACCGTTTAATGGTGCGGCAGAGAAGCCTTCGCGCTCAAGGAGCTCAGCCAACTGCACAGTGTCGTTACGAGTACGCACAAATACAATGGCAGCATCAAAGTCTTCGGCTTCTAAAAAGCGCACAATGGCTTTGTTTTTGTGTACACGCGCTTGCCAGTACACTTGCTCGATAGTGGATACTGTGCTGTTGCGCGGCGTAATACGCACTTGCTCTGCGTCTTGCAAATAGGTTTTGCAAATAGACTGAATCTGTTTTGGCATGGTCGCCGAGAACAAACAAGTTTGCTTGTCTTCTGGTGTTTGCGCCATGATGCTTTCCACATCATCGATAAAGCCCATGCGTAGCATTTCGTCGGCTTCATCCAACACCAATGCACTTAAGCGTGATAGGTCGATAGATTTACGACTAATGTGATCAAGTAGACGACCCGGAGTCGCGACAATGATTTGCGCACCGCGACGTAGGGCGCTGAGCTGAATACCGTAGCTTTGGCCGCCGTAAAGCGCGAGCACTTCTACGCCCTTAGTAAATTTTGCGTATTGCTCGAATGCTTCTGCAACCTGGATTGCGAGTTCACGGGTGGGAGTAAGCACAAGCACTTGCGGATATTTCGCATCCGCATCCAAGTTATTCAACAATGGTAAGGCAAAGGCGGCGGTTTTACCCGTGCCTGTTTGTGCCATTCCCAATACGTCCTTTTTGTCGAGTAAAAGAGGAATACATTGAGCTTGGATCTCGGAAGGAGTCTCATAACCCAATTCGCTCACTGCTTTTAAAGTAGCAGGAGAAAGGTGTAACGACTCAAAGGTGACTGGTTCTGACATTAAAACGCCTCAGGGAATTCAAAGAGGCGCGCATTGTACAGGAATGAAGCAGTAATTGCTTGTATAAATTACAACTATTTCCTATGTACTTGGTTTTGTATGAAATTTAACCATTAGAGGTGGTTGTGCTTATGCCAGATACGAGATAAACCCCGCGAATTTAACAATTTAGCAGCAGAACCATAATGATAAATTGTTGTGAAAAGCACAGTAATGATGTGGCTAAAATGCTTCCCTTTGTGGCCAGGTATTTTGGCTTAGCAGCAACAGAACACCGAGCATAAACCCGGTGTTCTTTTGCAATTTAGTCTTGGTAGAGACCCAAATTTTCTTTCGCGTAAGCTTCGAACTCGGTAAACCCACCAATGTGCGCCTGATCGATAAAGATCTGCGGCACTGTTTCACATGGTTTGCCGGCTGATTTCTCTAAATCCGCTTTGCTGATCCCTTCTTTAACGATATCGATATAGCGGTATTTGAAATCATCGCGGCTTTGTGTCAGTTGCTCGGCAACGTCTTTTGCGCGTACGCAGAAAGGGCACCCTTCACGGCCAAAAATAACAGTTAGCATAGTTCTCTCCAGTGCAGTTAATAACGTTAAGGTTGCAGTGTAGCGAGGTTCGTCGCTGGGGTAAAATAAGCAAAAACGATTTCTATATTCGCTAAAAGCGATTAACTGCGATAAACGGTTTTAATTAGGTGATAACCAAACTTGGTTTTCACCGGCCCGTGTACTTCAAACAGCGGCTTTTTAAACACCACATCGTCAAAGGCTTTGACCATAGTGCCGCGCTGAAATTCACCCAAGTCGCCGCCACGCTTTTTCGACGGACAGGTGGAATATTGTTTTGCGAGTTTATTAAAGTCGCCGCCTTTGTCTAACTTGGCTTTGATAGCCAAGCACTCTTCTTTGCTCTTCACTAATATGTGATATGCGCACGCTTTTGCCATAACTGCGTCCTAAAATGAATATCGATAAGGGGTGACCACGTCGAGCACCTTTTGCTTTTCGCCCATGCCGCCAATGCGATAGGCGGTGCCTTGGTGACTCAGTAAACCCCGGTGGTCCATGGTGCCCTGTTGGGCATGCTCTAAACGTTGCCAACGATTAGAATCAGTATCGAAACGCCATACCTGATTTGACGGCGAACTGGGTTTACCATTATAGCCGATACCGTTGTAGTTATAAGGGTTAGGGGAGCCCGCCATAAACACCAGCTGGCCATTGATTGTTCCCGCTGCCATACGATAATGACTCTTGCCGGTGGGGTGGCTAATCATACGCCAATCAATTTTTGTTGGCTTGTCGGGGTGGATGATCCCTTTAAAACATTGGGCTTTGCCATCGAAGCCTCGGCGTTTATCAATATAAGTAACGGTTTTTACGCCATCACACACCACCATGATATTACCTTTAATTGCACCGGCGTGACCAAATACCGGCTCGCCTAAAAATGGCGACGCTTGTTGCCAAGTATTATTAGCAATGTCATAGACTTGTACTAAGTTCACGTTGCCATCATTGTGCCAGCCACTGATCAAGTAGATAAATTTGTCTTGGTAATTCAACGCAACGCTATCATCGACAGGCACCGGCATATCCGCTAGGCGCTGGTAGCTGTTGGTTAGCACATCAAAACGATAGGCGTCGGGCGCTGAAATTTCACTGTGGTCGTCGGCCACGGTATAGCCACCAAAAACATAAGCGTATGGACCGACCCCCACAGCAGTCGCCGCCAATCGGCCTTTTAATTCGGTACTGGCGGGAACACTTTTTTGGCCTTGCCATTGCCCCTGGCCAATTTTTAATGCCCACACTTTATTGTGCACGTCCTCGTGACTTTTCCCAGCACCTAACCCCATGAAGCTAATAAAATAAGGCCCTTGTTCCGTTGTCACTTGGGCGACCGCATTATTGGTCACTGGCTCGGGTAACGCTGGCAGGGCTTTTGTGGCCCACGTTGGCGCGCAGAGCATGCTCAGCGCCGCGACAAAGCAATGTCGTTTATTCATCTCTACCTCGGTATTTTATGCCTAATTCACTGGAGTAGCCCATAGAGCGGGCAGTTATGCGCAGTGATTCATCAATAACATAATAGGTTGGGAATGCAGATATTTTATATTGCTTAGCGGTTTGTGCGCTACCTAAAAGTATGGGCATGGATAAAGAGAGGTCAGCGACAAAATCTTGTACTTGTTGCTCACTTTGATAATCAAGGGCAACGGCCACAGCGTTAATATCGCCATCATCCATTGCCGATTGTAAGTTAGGCATGGACACCTTGCAGATAGAGCACCATGGCGCAAAAAAGTATACCACGGTGGTTTGCCCCTGGAGTTCTTTGATGCTGTATCGCCCCTGTTCATTGAGTTGTGTTAAGGCAAAGTAAGGCGCGGGGGTGTGATCGGTACTGAGCAGATTGCGCTGTTGAAATGCGCTGACAGCAAAGAAAACGATCGCAATAACAATAATCTGCAATAAAATTTTTTTTCATATTTAACTTAAAATTCATAGGCTTAATAAATTAGACCGGATAGTGGCAGAAAAAATTTTGCATCTTTTTCTTGAAAATAAAGACGCTGTCCATACATCAGTTAGTGAGGACGCCGGAAAGGGTCCCAAACTAAGTAAACTTATTGATTTAAAACGTAAATGTTACTTGTTCATCGTGAAAAGTAGCAACTAATATCGCTTAATTATGAGGATATCATTATGCGTACAGTAGATTTATCACCACTATATCGTTCATTCATCGGTTTTGACCACCTTGCATCACTTATGGATGCGGCGGCACGCACCGATAAGCAGCCAAGCTACCCACCTTACAACATCGAGGCATTGGGTAAAGACCAGTATCGTATCACCATGGCGGTGGCTGGATTCAGCGAAGATGAGCTGAGTATTGAGTCAGAGAACAATACTCTGAAAGTCGCCGGTATTAAGGCTGACAAAGACGACAAGCAAGAGCGAAAATTCATTCATCAAGGTATTGCTGAGCGCAACTTCGAACGTAAGTTCCAGCTTGGCGACCATGTTAAAGTGCTCGGCGCAGGGCTTGAAAACGGGCTCCTAGTCATTGACTTAGAGCGAGAGATCCCTGAGGCCTTGAAGCCACGTAAAATTGAAATAGGCTCTGGCAATTTGCTTGAGAGCAAATAATTTCTAGTCATTCTCCCTGTGTTTACGCCGCCCAACCGGGCGGCGTTTTTGTGTGGATAAACCGATGCGTAAAACTGATAAGAAAAAAGACAACACACTGCGCAAAGCGCTGACCCGCTTTTGTAATGAACATTGTGAGCCGTTGTCAGGTTTTGAGTGGCTGACCCACGTTATTGATTGGCAGCGAGCCGACAACATCAAAGTGATTGTGGTGTTCACCACCGATGAACAGTTACGTTCCTTTTTAGGCTCACAAATGCGCCCGCAATTGGAAGCGCAGTTGATGGCGGTGCTCAAGGCCGAGGACTTAGCTATGCACAACCCGAAAAAACAGATAGTCTACGACACTGAACAGCAGTGCAAAGTAGGCCACAATGGTAACTGGGCACGGCGATTAAGCCACCTTTAGAGAGGATCTATGCCTACAGCGGCCATTTTTGTAGATGTACAAAATATATATTACACCTGCCGTGAGAGCTTTGCGCGCAATTTTGACTACAACGCCTTTTGGCGCGAGGTAAGCGCTAAGTACGAAATAGTCACCGCCATCGCTTATGCCATTGATCGTGGCGATAGCAAACAACGAGAATTCCAAAATATCCTCCGAGCCATTGGCTTTGAGGTCAAGCTGAAACCCTATATTCAGCGTGCTGATGGTTCGGCTAAAGGCGATTGGGATGTGGGCATCACCCTTGATGCTATGGAGCATGGAACGCAAACGGATACCACCATTTTACTCTCTGGTGACGGTGATTTCGATATGCTCGTCGCCAAACTACGTCATGAACGTAATAAGCGTGTCGAAGTATACAGTTGTGCACCGTTGACGGCGACATCTTTGATCAATGCCGCCAGTCATTTCCGCGCTATAGACGATACGCTATTGTTGGGCTAATTGCTCTTCCAACTGTTGCTTAGCTTGCTCTAAGGCGGCAATTTTATCCCGAGCAAACTGCAGCTGTTCCGGCGAGATGCCTTCTCGCTCTCCCCGCGCTAGCCAAGTTTTAAGGAGCGCGACTTTATCTTTTGCGGCACTGATATAGGCGCGTTTAAAGTCGTTATGTTGGCGCTGTTGGTAGCGCTGGTAAGCTTGGTGATCGTGCAAATCACCTTGATATGCGTCGGCTTGTTGCCGGTCTTTGGCGATAGGAGGCACATATTCCGGCTCTGTGATAGGCGCTTGAGCGTTTATCTGTTTAGGGGGGCCAACGGCTTGCGAACGCTGTGTTTTACTCTGGCGAGCAGAGACCGCCTCTTCGGCTGCTACAGAGGGGGTATCATGCACTGGCAGCAAGGTGGGCGAGTCGCTGCGGGCTTTGACAGCCCCAGCATCAGCGCTCAAATACCAGGCTATAGCGCCTATGAGCAGTATTAAAATCACTGTGACTCGTTTCATCCGGCTGCCTCCATGTGCGCGCGCCACGCCTTAAATTGGGCTTCATAGTTCTGCTGTGCCTGCTCCTTAGCGAGTGCCTCAATGGCCTGGTAACGCACCGTTTCACTGTCTTTAGCATAGTATTCATAGGCTTTTTCCGTGCTCATTAGTACGAGCCACTTGTTTGTAGGCGTGCGTACTGGGCGCGATAAGGTATGTGTTGCCAATGTGAATGCCAGCTGCTTGGCAAATACCGGGGCGCTGTCGTTATCGCGACTTAATACGCCATTTTGTTTGCCGAATACGTTTTCTTTGTCGCCCATTGCGCTAATAAAACCCTGACTTTTGGCTTGTTGATAGAACTTTTGCGCTTGCTCATGCTGTTCAAACTGAACACCGTAAGCTCGTACTTTGGCAATATAGCGAAAGCGCTCGCGGTGACGCTCATAATAGGTAACGATATCTTGCTCTTTGATGTCCTGCTTGAGGCGCTCCAGCTCACCACTGCTGCCATGCATGGTTTGTTGTACGCCGAGCTCGGTTAACAGGCTAGGGCGAAGAATATCTGCCAAAGCGATGTCTTGTAGGCGCTCAAAGCTGAGCTGATGGCTCTTGAGCAGGGGGCTCACCAATAGGGCGCTTTGGCGAAATCGATGCCAACGTTGCAACTCGCTATGAAAGACGGACATGTCACCTTGATGCAACTTATATTTTATCTGCATCGACATGCTCTGGTAAAAATCTGCCATGTTCAAGGTGTTGGATAATGCCGTGGCATCCAGTAGCTTGATGCCTGCGAGCTTATTCACGGTGGCTTGATTGAGTGCACCATCGGCCGGGTAGTTCCCCAGTGTGCGGCGTAACCAATCATCATTGTAAGCAGGGTTAAGCGCCAACGGCGCTATGGCATTGTCGTCTAACCAGCCTTGAGCCTGCCAAGCGCTCAGTAAGTAGCGGCGCACATGATAGTGATTGTTGAAGCCCACGGTAGCTTGGCGAACCACTAATGATGGAAAACGCTGATGTGCTTGGTGTAGCAAAAAAGCATTCTCCACCAACCTTTGACGGGTGTGCGCCGCTAAATCGGCACTGTGTTGTTGGTATACAGTGCGCATAAAGCGCACTTCAGCATTGCTCGGCAGTTGCGAGAATGACGAAAAAGATAGGCCAATAAGGCCTATCCAGATAAAAACCCTGAACCCCATTAACGCTGCTCCATGGCATGGTTAAGCAGGTGCACGACCATGGCAATAGCATGAGGAATAACAAGGCGTCCGGTGTTGACCCGATCGTAGTGATCTTCAGAGTTAAGTACGATGCCGCCTTGAGCGTAACTAAACGCCCCCCCTTGCGTGAGGAGTGGGCGAATATCTTGTTGTTGTGGGTCAAGGGCGCTAAAGCTATCCATTGCATCACGCACTAGGCGCATATCATTGAGCTGCTCTTGGTCATAATAGTCTTTTACCCAACCTTCCCAACTAGAGTGGTTAAGTGCTGAGGTTGTCCACGTATGATGTGGTTGCAATAAGTCTGTGGTGTGAAAGACAAACCCTAGCACCTGCGGGTTGCCGCTTTGCAGGTAGCTTTGATACCAGTACTGGCCCAGGTTATCTAAAGGTTGGAAGGGCATATCCTCAAAGTCATCGTACATGCTGTATTGTGAGTGACTATCGATACGGTAGTTACGCTCGGTGACGCCATAGCTATTGTATTTGCTACTGTCGGCATTGAACCAACCGGTCTCACCACCTTGACCATCATCGAGGTAGTCCCCCTTGAGCCACGTAGCGGCTAGATTATCAACATCACCCCAGACCGTGAGCTTTTGGTAATTGTAGCCACCAAAATCATTGCCGTGCACATCGGCACCTTGGCTGTGATTCTGAAAGTGCCAATAACTGGTGTATTTAACGATGCTCTTCGCAGCACCCCAAAGTGGCGCTTGTACGCACGACCCAGTTATTGCACCGCAAAAAAAGGTATCCTCAAAGTCATCCACATCATAAGCTGACTGGCCCAGTAAATCGGCGAGAATGTCCACCGACATATTGTTTTGTTGTGCATACTGCTCAAGCTCAGCATAGGCTGTGGTATTCGGATTCTGCTGCATATAAGCAACGGCATCGATAACGATACGCTTATGGGTCTCTTGGCTAAAAGCATGTGCTTGGCTGGTGGCCGCACTTGCTATCAGTAGTGCGGCAATAAGGTGTTGTTTTTTCATAATGTTCCCGTTTTTTAAATGGTAAGTGTATTAAAATGGGAACGTCTTACATTGAGGTTACATAAAGGTTAATTATTTGATCTATTTTTATGTCTTTATAATTTCTCCACATTATCGATGCACCACTGGGCTCGTTCTAACACCTGCTGTTGCTGGCGTCTATCTTGTTTATCCCAATTTCGGTAGATCATACCGATGCGGTGATTATTCCCAAAGCGCTCACGGTGGCGAACCATAAAGTGCCAGTAAAGACTGTTAAACGGGCATGCCTTCTCGCCCACTTTTTCGCGAACGTTATAGTGGCAGTGTTTGCAGTAATCGCTCATTTTGTTGATGTAGTTGCCACCACTGCTGTAAGGTTTGGTGGCAATAATGCCGCCGTCGGCAAATTGGCTCATGCCCCGGGTGTTGGGCATTTCCACCCATTCAATGGCGTCTACATAAATACCTAAGTACCAGGCATCGACGGCATCGGGGTCAACGCCAAGTAGTAAGCAAAAATTGCCGGTGATCATTAAGCGCTGAATATGGTGGGCGTAGGCATAATCAAGGCTTTGACCAATAGCATGGCTAAGACAGGCCATATTGGTTTTTCCATGCCAGAAAAACTCTGGCAGCGGCGACGAGGCCTCTAAAGTATTTAACGAACTGTATTTGGGCATGTTAGCCCAATAAATCCCACGCACATACTCACGCCAACCTAGGATTTGTCGAATAAAGCCTTCTACCTGAGCCAGGGTGATAGCGCCATCACTTTGCTCATAGGCCGAAGTGGCCTCGTTGATCACTTGCATGGGGTGCAGCATTTTACTGTTAAGCGCGAATGATAAGCGGCTGTGATAAAGGCTCCACTGGCTATCACTTTGACAGGTCATGGCATCTTGAAAGGTGCCAAAACGAGGTAGTAAGTGATCACAAAAATAGCGCAGTAACTGCTTGGCCTGTTTGCGGCTCACAGGCCATAATAGCGTATCGCTGCCTTGACCTATAGTACTTACCTTATGGCGGGTGATGCGCTCTTTGATACTGCGCACATCGTTGTCAAAGCATAGTGGCTGTGGCAGCTCGGTGAGGTCTTGTTGGGTTAGCTTATTGCGATTTTCTTTATCAAAATTCCACCGCTCCCCCAAAGGCTTGTCGCCCTGCATCAACACCTTAAAGCGTCGGCGCATTTTACGGTAAAACTGCTCCATAGTGTGATGCGTATCGGCCTGAAAGTAATCGCTCAGCTCATTAAAGCCCAACAAGAAGTGCTCGCTATCATAGGCATTCAAGGTGATGTCTGCACCGAGATTTAAGTCGCGCAGTTGCTCATATAAGCGATACTCATCAGGCAGTTGGTAGCTGAGGGTATTGGCATTAAAGCGCTGCACCTGCGTCTTGAGTAGGTGCGCTAAATCATCGTAATCCTGTGTATCATCGAGAGTCAGATGAAGAACACGGTGCCCAGCTAATTCCAGGGCTTCGGCAAAGCGAGCCATGGCAGCAAAAAAAGCACACACTTTTTGGATATGATGCTGGGTATACTGCATTTCTTGGTGTAGCTCAGCAATTATATACAGTACATCGTCGCTCTTGTGCTCAAACCAGCTATGTTGCGCATTTAACTGATCGCCGAGAATAAGGCGGATTTCTTTGTAGTTTTCACTCATGAGTCACGCCTTTTTGGGGCCAGCCGGTGTAATCTTGATAGTCGATATCGCTTTGGCTCGCTTCGCCTTGCCAACGGCTAATAAACTCGCCATCGGGATCAAATTGCTGTTGCTGTTTCGCTAGATTGAAATGACGGCCGCCACGAGGGTCGGCCCCTACGCCCGCGATATATTGCCAATTGCCATAGTTGCTGGCGCTGTCGTAATCAATCAACATACGCTCAAAATAAGCGGCGCCATAACGCCAATCAAGATTGAGTTCGTTGACAAAGCAGCTAGCAACAATTTGTCGGCCCCGGTTGGACATCCAGCCGGTGGTATTAAGTTCATGCATCAGGGCGTTAACCAACGCATAGGGGGTGTTGCCTTGACACCACGCTTGGTAGCGTTGGGCGTAAAAACTGGTTTGTGGCTTAGCGCTATTGGCGCCTGCAAAACAATATAACTGCTTACCTTGTTTAATAGCCAGCCACTGAAAGTACTCGCGCCATAATAGTTCAAAGTAAATCCAGTACGTTGACTCGTTGGCACCGTGCTGTGCTTCATAGTTACGCAATTTGCTTAGCATCAGGCGTGCACTTAAAGCGCCGTTTGCTAACCAAGGTGACAGTGCCGTCGAAAAGTGCTGACCTTGAAGCGCGTTGCGCGTTTCTTTATAGCGACTGGGTGCCTCCGTAGCAAAATAGTTCTCAAGCGCGTGCGCAGCGCTTTGTGCAAACCAAGGCGTGAGTACAGAGGTGGATGCATCATCCTGGAGATAAAGGTTTTGCCTAACGGGGACGCTAGGAGCAAGCTGTGTTGGCGCTGCAAGCGGTTCATCGACACTTAGCTCAGACTCTACGGCTTTGCGGAATTGACTAAAGGTGCTAGGTAGCTCATCCACAGGGCCTGGGAGTTGTGCCAAGGTGAACAGCGTATGATCATGATCTTGAATCAGCTCAATAGCCTTGTAGCGGTCTTTAATATGAGCGAGAGCCATTCGTTCATCCCAGCCATGCTGATGCCCTACGCCTAGGTGAGTGATGTCATGAACGCCAACCAGTTCGTCGAGTGTCTTAAGATTATCAATGCAGCACAGTGAGTGATGATAAGGCGCTAGCGCTTGGCCTAGGTGGTGTAGCGTTTGCTCAACAAATTCAGTGCGCGCAGGCCCTTGCTCTCGAGCATTATAAATGGCGCGCGATGGCACAGTGAGTGTATGCAACGGACAATACGCCAATATAAGCCGATCAACTTGTGAAGATAATCGCCTAAGTGTCTGATTGTCTTCTAATCTCAGATCGTGATAAAAAAGATAGAGCCCCGTTTTCATGGTGCACCTCGGTTATTACGAATACCGCTGTGGTACGTTTGAACGCCGCACATGGATCCTTCGCATGTGGCTATGCATCAGCTAGACTTGAGATAGGTACGCGCTCTGGCGCTTAGGAGAAAAAATGATTCGCTTGTTTGTTTTAACCGTGTTTACCGCCGCTTTACCGGTGAGTGCTGGCACCACAGTATATCAATGCACCAAAAATGGCACTGTAGAATTTTCGCAGCTCCCTTGTGGTAAGGACGCCAAGCCAGTGGTGGTTAATACCATTGCCGCCGACACTTCAAGCGCAGCTAAGCCACAAAGCGACAGTGATATTGAGGGGTATATACGCAATCAGCAGGCGGATAAAGAAATTGCCCAGCACCGTGATAAAATAGAGACTTACACACGTCAAATGCAAGAAGAAATTGCGCGCTTGAAAGATCAGTCAGATGCCCAAGTTAATAACCTCACTGGAGCTGAAAAAGATCAAGCTATTGCCAAAGAAATGGAGGCGGTGAGTAAGCGTTATCAAGCGTTGATCGATCGGGAGCAAATGCATATTGACCGTTTGCTGGCCCAAAAAGAGATCTTTAAAGACAGCGCAGCAAATGCCCCAGACAGTATCGACAGTTTTATTCGCTTGCAGCAAATTGACCGCGATATGCGCCAGCACCTGGATAAAATTGACACCTATCACACGCGTTTAGACAATGAATTAGAAGCGCTGCAAGGGGAAGCGGCGCAAACTCCGGATAACCTCGTTGATGCTACTTATGACAATGCCTTGTCGCAACGTATGTCAGCAGTGACGGCTAAGTACACCACCTTGATTGATGTTGAACAAAAAGGGTTGGCGCGGCTATCTCAAGAGCGCGCCGAATTAATGCAAAAAGCTAAGGAAAACAAAGACACGAACTGATGCCCGCCAGCGCGGCTGTGAGACTCGCGCTGGTAGAGTAAAATTAGCTTTTGAACTTCAGCTTTAGAAGACTAACCCAATTGCGCCATGCTCAGTGCACTATCGACACTAATAACAGGCGCTTTAGCGAAGAAATTAAAATCAGTGCTCGTAGTCCATGTGTAAGCGCCCATATTAGCGGTAAACACTCGCTCGCCATCCTGCAGTTGCGCCATATTCACATGCTCTGTAATGACATCTATGCTATCGCAGGTTGGTCCCGCTAAAACACACGGCTGCTCCGGGGCTTGGTGCAAAGTGTAAAAGCGTTGCGCAGGCTCGCCGTACACGCGGCCGCTAAACGCACCATATACGCCATCATCCATATAATACCAAGGCTTACCGCCGCGCAGGCTTTGGCCCATCACACTCATTACGTGCACCATGGCCGAGGCAACAATATAACGACCAGGTTCTGCAATAAAATGGGTGGTTTGCGGCCACTGCGCCAACGCTTCGCGAATGGGTGCACAATAGCTATCGATATCAATATCAATGTTGTCGTTTTGATAACTCACCGGAAAGCCACCGCCAATATCCAATGTATTCATGGCAGGCAAACCCGCGCGTCGAGCTAATTCAAAGACTTCTTTACATTGCTCTATTGCTGCCACGTATTTATGAGGGTCGCGTGTTTGTGAGCCTACATGGAATGACAGCCCACGCACGCGAATACCCATGCTGTGAGCTTGTTGCAACAATGGCAAAGCTTGTGCTGGTGTTACGCCAAACTTTTTCGACAAATCAGCAGCCGCATCTTCATTTAAGAAGCTTAAGCGCAGTAATAGCTCAACCTCATGGTTATAAGGCGCAAACTTATGTAACTCATTGGCACAGTCGAATACAAAGGTATTGCACCCATAAGCCAAGGCATGCTCAATATCGGCCACGCGCTTGACCGGGTGAGTGTGAATGGTTTTACTTGCTGGCACAGCACACTGAGCCACCACATCCACTTCACCATTGGTCGCAAGGTCAAAACTGCCGCCCAGCGCGTCTAAGGCGCGCACCACATCCGCATGAGGTAGGGGCTTTAGAGCATAGTGTAAAGTCACTCCCGGAAGCGCAGCATGAAGCGCTAGGTAGTTTTCGCGAACACGGTCAATATCCAGCACCAGTAAAGGGGTACCGTATTGATTGGCAAGTTGGTCGGCTTGTACGAATTGCTCGGTAAATGAGTGAGCAGGAGCTCGCAAAGAAGAAACAGACATAATAACTCCAAAATTGAATTTGGATAGTTACTCTTCGCCTTGGCTGGGGGGCTGTACTAGGATTGGCTATCGAATTAAAGTGGCGCAATAATAGTTAAATTATCGCGCCATGCAAGCAAAAATTTAAAATGTTTTTAGTCTTTAATTTTCAATAGCTTACTGGGCTATATCAAAGGTAACTTGAGCGTCTTCACCGCTTGTCACCGTGACTGTCTGTTGCTGATACAGCGTAAACGACTGATCGAGGATTTCGGCGTCATCAATGTGTGCAGCGCAAGTATAAGCTAGCTGATATTCACCTGGAGCGACAAAGCCGATTTCGAACTCATAACGTTCATCTTCCTCATCGAAGCTTACGCCACCGGTCGCGATAGGTGCGTCAGCCGCAACCGTTTCACCATCAAGATACAAATCTTTAGGCTCACTGACATCGCTATTATAGAGATATACGGCATGACCAAAACCGCCGGTGGCAGGCGCGATATCTGCATTGTCAGTTTCGCAGTTTTGTACCAACTGCTGGCTAACTACACCCTCGATATCTTCCACTTGGGCAAGGTTTTCTAGGCGAATTCCTGTGGGTTTAAGCTTAACTTCGTTACTGTTACTTGGGTTGACCAACGATTTTTTCAGGTCAAACTCAAGCACGAAGTCGTTGTCACCACTGACCAAAGTGAAGTCATTTATTTGAATTTCACCGATGCCGTCATTGCCCTTACGGGTGACAACAAGTGGCACGACAGTGTCATCGTTATAAACCAGATGTGAAGTCATCTCGATATTGGCCATATCGCCATTGACTATATCAGCGCGTAGCCATTCATAGTCACCGGCAGCAACAAGCTCATTATCGATAAGCGCAAACACATCATCACCCGTGTAGTCCAGTAAGTTTACCATCACGGGTTGATCTGGGTTCTCTTCAGAGCGAGTCTCAAAGGTTGGCATCTCACCATCGCCCGCGTTCAAAGTAATGCTGTCAAAGGCAACCCACACTGCTTTAACGTTACTTACCGGCGCATCAGATACGCCTAACGAGAATTCTGCTTGTGTCGGCTCCGGGTTGGTGATGTTGTCGTCATTATCGTCCGAACCCCCACAGCCGCTAAGTAAAACGGTGCTAATTGCACTCGCAAGAATTAGTTTATTCATTAAATGTACTCCGTCAGATTGCACACTTATCTAGCGTAGCAAAGTTACCTGAACACTGTTTTAACTGTGTGCTGCGAGGGAGTGATAAATCTCTTGAAAGCCTTGTTTGTGGTTGTTAAACAGGAACTGGCGGAGCTGTTTTTTGTTGGTGTTACGTATAAATGTGACGGCAATGAGTGAGCCTTGTTGCCGTGCTTTTTGCATCTCCAATTGCATTGGCGGATAGTCTGGCAGGATTAACTTGGCTGTGGCCCTTTGTGGCGCATGCTTGATTTGCTCAGCATCAATCACCGCTCCAGTAGAGGATAAAGAATGAATAGGAAGCTTTCGCCCGTCGTCGGTGAGCAAGTAAATACTCTTGGGATTATCAAAGCGCCAGCTGCGGTGCTGGCCAAGAGCCTCGAAAATTTCTGGTGCTTCCAGCGCGGGCTGTAAATCACCGTTTGCGGTTAATGACAGCGAGAGAGGAAACCAAAGTTCAAAGTGCCCGACCTCTGCCAACATACATAACCCAGGCTGCTCAAATAGGGAGGCAACATAATCCGGTAACTCCGAACGAAGGGACAAGCCGGTGGTGTTAACATCGTCGCCTTGCAACGTGTTTTCGCTAAATACCTGCTGGAAAAAAGCCAGCTCTTGTTCGGTGAACTCCATCTCTGTACCCCAAATAACCCTTTGCGACTATAAAAAAATAAAATCAAATATGCAAAATTTGGGCGCAAATTTAGCAGACACTCGCTGAACGTTTAAAGAACAACAAATTATAACCTAGAGCGTTATTCTAATTTTTGAATTAAATTGAATTAGTTTTGCTTAGCTTGCTTTGTGGCGAATGTCTTACAAAATTTTAAAAACAGGCAACTAGAAGACTGATTTATCGATATTTATAAGCCCGAAAAATCCCCGTTATACACCCAAGTAAACGGCCGTTTAGGAAAATGTTTAACGTTCATAAACGTGCTTCATCATAAACAAACGTTTTAAATCCCCAAATCTCAGTTAGTCTTTTCATCGTTGTTTGAAGCACACCAATAACGGGTCAGGATGCGAAAGCAAAACGTGATAAAAATCTGTAAGTTGGCGCTAATGCTAGCAAGTTTAGGTAGCTCCATAGCCACCGCAAATGAAGTTAGTCTAGCCATGTATGGATATATAAAAGCCCGTTGTTCCGTTGCGTTTCATCAACATGATGTTGAGTTGAGCAATACAAGGTCCTCTCAGGCTGAATTGGATTTACGCTGTAATTCACCCATGACCCTAACGCTTTATTCTCAAAATGGGGGGTTAAGCCATCATAACAATGATGTGTTAGTGCCTTACCGAGTGACGTTGACCGTGCCGAAAGCCAAACGGGAAACAGTATTTTCAGCCTTGCAATTGAAGCAAGGAAAGGCGATTCACTTCGAGCAGGTGTTGTTCTCTGAACGCGCTTCTCTCGCGGTACAGCTGCAGCAGCCATTGGTTTTTGCCGGGCGCTATAGCGACGAAATTCGTCTTGAAATCACGCCTGACCTTTATGGTCGAGGCCTATAACGATTATTATTTAAGCAAAAGGACATTACACATGAAAACAGTACTTATCTCTGCTGCGATTGCTCTGACTCTTAGCGCAACGGCGCATGCTTCAAGTAGCCTGAATCTTAACGGACAAGTTGATTCTGTCTGCACCGTTTCTAACTTGACCAACAGCCAAACCTTCTCTTCTTTAAGCTCTGGTGCGACAGCGATGTCAGACGTGACATTGCTATGTAACGATGCTGATGGCGCGACTGTGAGCCTGACTTCAGCAGAAGGGAACCTGCAAAATACCGACAATGAAAACCGTGGTATTGACTACAAAGCCTCTCTTACTGCTGGCGCCGTTGCCCTAGAGTTAATGGCCGACACCGGTGAAAACGAGAAACGTGTTAGCGTTGATGTTGACGGTTCAGAAGAGCTCGCTCGCGGCGTCAATGGTCAAATTCAGCTAGAGCTATTAGAAGATGCCTTGTATGCAGGCACTTATTCAGACACGCTGCAAATTGCTATTACTGCGCGTTAATCCAATTTCCATGTTGAGTTGGGCAGCCTTCGGGCTGCCTTTTTAGGTTTATGTTATGAGAATTGTACTGCTTACTCTTTTACTTTGGATAGCCGCCCCAGTTTGCGCGTTCCAAGTACAGCCTATGGTGGCCGAGCTTGCGCCTATGGGCAAGCAAGCGCAGCGTAATATGCGTATCGTAAATATTGAGGATACGCCTCTGACGGTGGAAGTCAGTGCTAAGAACTTGGTCATTAACAGCCAAGGTGAAGAGCAACTCACCGATAATGACAGCGACTTCTTAATTCTGCCAATGACGGCGGTTATTCCACCAGGGCAAGCGCAAACAATCGTCGTGCGTTACATTGGTGAGCCGGCGCTAGCCGCATCGAAAGCGTACCGTATTGTCATTGACCAAGTGGCTCTGCCAAATCAAGCGCAGTCCTCTGTAGGTATGGCTCTGAGCTTTCGTACTTTATTTAATGTGGCTCCTGAAGACGCTAAAGCAGATCTTGCAATTACTGACATCCGTAGCGACGAAAAAGCGTGGCAGGTCAATATCAGCAACTCAGGTAACAAGTATATTCGCCTTATTAAAACCAAATGGATACTACAACAAGGCGAAGAACAACGAATAGTACAAGGTCCAGCGCTGTCTGCGGCTTTGCAAACCAGTTTTATTCCTCCTAATAGCGCGCGCGTGATTGGGTTTACGCCTCCTGCTGGGTTTAAAGCTGAAACGACAAAAGTGCGCATAGAGCCCTTGAGTCACTAGTATGGCTAAGTGGTTGTTGCTGTTTGGCACTCTGATCACGAGCCACCTGCTAGGTGCTGTCGAGGTCACACCCATGGTGCAGCATATTAGCCATAAGCCGGGGAGCCGTGGTTATTTTGTTATTCATAACCCAAGTAATCGTGAGTTTGCGTTTGAGCTGGGTGTTGAGCGTATTCACTTTCAAGATCAAGGTTATAGTTCGAGCGAAAGTGATGACCTGATGGTTTTTCCGCCAGCAATGATTTTAAAGCCAGGGCAGTCGCAGCGTGTTCAGATAGTGGTCGACAACATGCCAGCTAACGGTGTAGAGGCTAGTTACTTCGTGCGGTTATTGCAGCAGCCGCTGATATTATCGCAGCCACAACTGCAGATGTTATTAGATATTAATGTTGTTGTGCACTTGGATGTAGCGGGTGCAGGCAGTGATGTGCGCATAGTGGACTCGAACATTACTGCGCACAATGCAAGCTTAACGCTTCATAACCAGGGAAACGCGAGAGCATATCTTAGTTCACTACCTCTGGTACTTATCAGCGCTGATGGTGAAAAAGTTCTTTTACGCGACACTGATATTGCGCGGCTCTCTGAGGACAGCTTATTGCCCGCCAAGAGCAGCCGCAATATTAGCTTAAGCTCGCAATGGCATCAGTATTTACTTTCAAAGGCAGTAGGGAAGGCGCCATGGCGGCTCGCGTTGCGCCAGTAATTAGCCTGTGCTTATTGTTACTGATTGGCTGCTGTTGCTCCGTTGCTCATGGGGCGCTGAATCCAACAGGCCAAGACCTGGATTTGAGTGTGGAGCTTGTCGTAAATGGTGCTAATTTGAGTGTGGTTGATATTCGCATTGCAGCAGATGACACCATTTATGTTGATAGTGATGAGTTTATACACGCGCTAACACCACTGGTACTGCCGACAATCACAGGCTCATTAGCGCAGCCACAGCAAAAATGGTTACCGTTGTTTGCATTACGTGAGCAGGGCATTCGCGTGCAATTCGATATGAGTCAGTTTCTGCTCGTGACCTCTATTGATCGTCAGCTATTGCAAAGCCGCACGGTGTCAGCGGCGCAACAGCAACCGTTCTTAGAAGCGCATAAAATGGCTCCCTACAGTGGTTACCTTAATAACTATCTGAGCGTTATTAAAGAGCAAGCATCCAAAGAGAACCTCAGCGCGGAGCAGTTTACTTGGCGCACCGAGCTTGCACTGCGAGCTCATGGTTGGCTGTTGGAGTCAGAGCAGCAACTTCAACACGGACGCTCGGCTCGGGCGAGTCGATTAGGAACTCGTGTCAGCTATGACTATGCGGATATAGGAGCGCGCCTTAGTCTTGGTGATAACTACGTACTCGGTGGCTATTTTCAGGGCAGTGAGTCGAGTTTAGGCGTTGCTTTTGTTAAAAACTTTGCGCAAATTACACGCCATTCTCCACGTCCCTCTGCCTCACAGAGCTTCACTCTTGAGCGCCCCTCCAGCATTGATGTGATCGTTGAACAGCGAGTCGTAAAACGTTTACAGCTTGGTCCCGGAGTCTACACGCTTGCCGATATACCGTTGCAAGAAGGCAGCAATGATGTGTCGTTAAAAATAACGGATGATGCGGGTAAAGTGGAGGTGATCGAGTTTGATATTACCACCGGCTTAGATTTGCTCGCCCAAGGCGATTTGCAACTGCAAAGTTTTGCTGGTGTATTAAGTCAAGCCTCAGCAACGGGGTATGACTACCTTTGGCAGCAACCCTTTATTAGCGCAAGCTTTGACTATGGATGGTCGCCTAATCTAACCCTAGGCGCTGGGCTGCAATGGCATGAGCAAAGTGCGCAATTGAGCGCTCGAGCTACCTATGCAATGCCGTGGTTTATTGCCGCCAGCGAATATGCGTTGAGCCATCACTCACACTTAGGAGCTGCACAGGCCTACCGAGCATCTTTACGCAGCTACCGGTCTAACTCTGGCAGCGAATTTCAGCTCGGTTACGAATATGTAGCGAAAGCCTACACTCCGCTGCAGATAAGTACTGTTAAAGTGGCTCGCTCATTGCCAGTGCAGCACCAGTGGCAGTTTGACTACAGCTATGTATTCGATAACGCCAACACAGTTAACTTCTCCCTCAATGCGCAAAAACGTCATCAACAAGGTAGCAAGAAGCAATCTTGGCAGCGCAGTGCCACTTTGAGTGTAGGCGGGCATAGTTGGCAGCAAGGTTGGTCTTGGCGAGTATTTACTGGAGTTCGTGATGAGGGTCAGCGAGATTACAACTTAGGTTTCAACATTAGTTATCAATTTTCTCAAGGTAAGCGCCTACGTTTGTACGCACAACAGCGAAAACACCTTGAGCGCTTAGAATACAGTTTCCAGGGGAGTGCTCAACATATTGGTGTGAGCCAATTCACCGCTGGTATTGAAAACAGCATTGATTATCAAAGCGCCGTCGATGTGAGCATGCGATACAATGGCAACCGTTTTGGTAGTGCACTGGATCATGGCAGCTTTTATAAGCGTTTACAGGCTGATGAAGGGCGGCATCAAACCCGTCTTTCACTCTCAGCGGCCTTGGCGTTCGCGCAAAATCAGTGGGGAGTGGGACGTACAATTAACGATAGTTTCGCGTTAGTCGATACGCACTCGAGTTTAGATGGGTTAAAGGTACGTTTGACCGACCAAGGTCAAGCAATACGCGTTAAAAATGATGGCTTAGGGAACATGTTGCTGCCTGATCTTAACGCCTATAGCCAAGGTGGAGCGGCGGTAGATATTCCTAACTTACCCATTGGCTATGACATCGGCACGGGGTTATTGCGGTTCTATCCACACTATCGCTCTGGTCATTACATCAAGGTCGGCTCCAGTGCCAATATTACCGTGATGGGAACACTTATTGATGACGATGAAACGCCCCTTGCTTTAACCGTGGGTGAAGCGGTATGTGGTGATGATGTGAAAGCTTTTTTTACTAATCGTCAAGGACGTTTTGCCATCACCGGCATGAAACCGTGTCACTATCGCATTCGTTTTGATGATACCCACTTACCGAGTGTCTCGCTGGAGGTTGAGGATGAACAACAATTGCAAAGAAAAGGGGTGATTTATGTGCGTTAAATGGGTGTGTTTAGTATTAGCGCTTGCTGCTTTGCCAAGTACAGCACAACAAAGCTGCACGGATATGCAACTGCACATTGAAGAGCTCAGCGACACCTTGGCAAGCTATCGCTCTCAGAGCACGGCGCAAGCGAGCTATCGATTACGTATTACTCCCAGGCAACACCAAGAGTGTGAATTTCAACTCAGCTTACACTCTCAGCAGCAGTTCCGCCTACATGGGGGTAAGGCGCGCCTTAGTTACGATGTGCACAACGACCAAGGTCAGGCACTGGCGATGCCCATACATGTGCGCGGCGCTCAAAGCACCATTATCAATCTCAAATTAAAGCGTCAACAACCAGCACCTGCTGGGTTCTACGAAGATACTCTGCTTATTACCGGGCACTTCCAAGGGCAACTAATAACGCAAGCAAATGTGGTGGTTGATACTCATCTGCCACAGCGCTTTTCGTTGACCTGGTTAGGACACAATGCGCGCCAAGCGAGTGTCAATCTTGGTGAGCTGCGCAGTAACAAAGAGTATCATCACCTTCCTAGTTTACAGGTGCGTAGCAACACTGACTTGCGGTTATTGATGCGCTCACAAAACCAAGGGTATTTACTGCATGATACGCAAAAACCTGCTTGGCGTATTGGCTATTCGCTAGCTGTGGCTGGGCGTTGGTACGATCTACAACATGTGCGACAATTGCCAATCGCTGCACAGCAGTCAACTCAATTGCTGCCACTGGCCATTCGCTTACAAGATTTTGAACGTCAAGTGGCAGGCCGATACAGCGATATTATTTACTTTCGAGTAGAGCCTCGCGAGTTGTAATTGTTCAGGTCAGATGCTGCTGCGACCAAAGCATGGCTTGTTGTTTGTTTTTCACACCGATTTTTTGATAAATCTTATGTAGGTGAACACGCACGGTCGCATCGCTGATGAATAATCGCTCGGCAATGCTAATAAGCGGCATTCCAGAGGCCAGTAACTTAAGTACCGTCATTTCTTTTTCGGTCAATAGAGACTTTTGGCTTTGCTGGTGCTCTTCTGTGGCTAGGTAATGGCGCATCCAGTGATCCGTTACTTTACGTGGGAACCACAGCTTTCCTTCAGCAATGGCTTGCAGGCCTTGCATCACCTGCTCATCAGTACTTGGGGCAATAAAAACACCGCGCAGATTAGGCCAACGTTTAAGGTGGCCGAAGTTCATATCGCTGGGCACATTGGCTATGACTAAGTGCTTTAACTTGTTTTGATGCATAAAGCGGGTAACGGAGGTTGGGTCAACTAAATCACTGATTACTTGATAATCAAGTAATAGGGTATTGAATTGTGGGTAACTGCTGATTAGTTGGGTGGTCGTGTCCTTGACGTGCGCTGAAGTCATTTATCTCTATCCTTATCTTAACGACTTGCAACGGATACTAGCACATTTGTATTAGGGATGTGAATAAAGAAGGGACGCGTCACAATGCCATGACGCGTCGTAATCGCTTATTTAACTTCTTTACCTGCTGCTTGTTGGTCAGCATGATAGCTAGAGCGTACAAAGGGACCACAGGCTGCTTGGGTAAAGCCGATGTCATCTGCGTACGCTTTTAATGCGTCAAATTCCACTGGTGGCACGTAACGTTTTACCGGCAGGTGGTGTTTCGAAGGCTGTAAATACTGGCCTACTGTGAGCATATCAACGTTGTGCTCACGTAAGTCGCGCAGCACTTCTTCTATTTCGCTCATTTCTTCACCTAACCCTACCATTAGGCCTGACTTGGTGCGCACCTCAGGGTGTGCTTCTTTAAAGCGCTTTAATAGCTCTAAAGACCATTTGTAGTCTGCGCCTGGACGAGCCAATTTATAAAGGCGTGGGGCTGTCTCTAAATTGTGGTTAAAGACATCTGGTGGTGTCTCGCTGAGGATCGCTAATGCTCGGTCCATACGACCACGGAAATCTGGCACTAGAATTTCAATAGTAATGCCCGGGTTGTGCTTACGAATCTCGCGAATACAATCGGCGAAATGTTGAGCCCCCCCGTCACGTAAATCGTCGCGGTCTACCGAGGTGATCACCACGTAGTTGAGCTTCATGTCCTTGATAGTCAGTGCCAGCTTTTCTGGCTCTTGAGCATCAGGTTTCAGTGGACGACCATGAGCGACATCGCAAAACGGACAACGACGCGTACAAATGGCTCCTAAGATCATGAATGTGGCGGTGCCGTGATTAAAGCATTCAGAAAGGTTAGGGCAGCTCGCCTCTTCACACACGGAGTGCAAGCCGTGCTTACGCATTGCCTGTTTAATGCCATCAATGCGCTCGTTAGATTTAGGTAAGCGGATTTTCAGCCACTCTGGCTTACGTAGCATTTCGTCTTTTTCAGTCGGTAGGACTTTGACCGGGATAAGTGCCATTTTCTCAGCGTCACGTAATTTTACACCCGGTTGCATTCTTACTGATGATTTCGTCATTCTTTCGCTAACCCTTGTTGATACTCAACGTGTTCGGGGTTGAGTCGTTTAATTAATTGCTCGACAAGCCCTTGACCGGCTTGCTCTGTGGACTGAGGCCCATTTAAATCTTTACATTGCACCATTTGCATACCCGCATAGCCGCACGGGTTAATGCGCAAGAAAGGCTCCAAATCCATATTGACGTTCAAAGCCAAACCATGGAAGGAGCAGCCTCGACGCACGCGCAAACCTAAGGAGGCAATCTTGGCGTCATTAACATAGACCCCAGGTGCATCTTTTTTGGCGTAAGCGTCGATTCCATATTCACCAAGACTGTCGATAATACTGTCTTCTAGCCAGGTAACCAGGTCGCGTACACCGATTTTCAATCTTCGTAAGTTGAAAAGTACGTACAGCATTTGCTGTCCTGGGCCGTGATAAGTGACTTGCCCGCCACGGTCTACTTTGACCACTGGAATGTCACCGGGCATTAGCAAGTGCTCGTCTTTGCCTGCTTGGCCTTGCGTAAATACAGGCTCATGTTCTACCAGCCAAATTTCATCGGCACTGGCCTCGTCACGGGTGTCTGTGAAGGTTTGCATTGCCTGCCAAATAGGCATGTATGGGCGAGAGCCCAATTGGCGTACTATTAAGGTGCTCAATGTCAGTCCTTAAAAGGCTTACAGAACGTAGCGTACATCATCAATGCTACCTAATTCAGTATAGATAACTTCGATATGCTCTTTTGATGTCACCGTCGCAACTAAAGTCACTGACTCATAATTACCTTTACTGCTCGGTTTCGTTTTTGGTGCATAGTCGCCAGGGGCGTGCTCTTGCATAACCGTTAATACCTGTTCCGTCAGGCTCACGTTAGCAAGACCCATCACCTTAAATGTGAAAGGACAAGGAAACTCTAGATATTCATCAAATTTGGTATTTTTGACCGGTTTGACCACGACAATAAACCCTCTTAACTACAGACGACGGTGTGTTTAAAGTATACGGAGCAAAGCTCTTAATAGTGCGTATTCTAGCATTTTTTAAGGTAAAAAAAACGCCCCAACAAGTGGGGCGCTCGGTAATGCGTGATCCGCTATAACAAATCAGCGGCGATTACATGATTTGTAAGCGCAAATAGTCGTAGATCTTGCTGAAAAAGCCACCTTCTTCAATACTTTCCAGTGTTACCAGTGGGTAGTTAGCCACATCTTCACCGTCAAGTTGTAAGTACAAAGTGCCTACTTTGGTGCCTTTCTCTAGTGGCGCTTCAAGTGTCGTATCGAGCTCAAAGTTCGCTTCTAGGTTCTTCTGTTGGCCACGAGGGATAGTGATAGGCGTGTCTTCTAAAATGCCTAACGCCACAGTCTCTTTGTCGCCCATCCAGATGCGTTGGTCGGCAAATTTGTCGCCAGCTTTATACGGTGTGATGGTTTCGAAAAAACGAAAGCCGTAGTTAAGCAGTTTTTTGCTTTCCACTTTACGTGCACGCTCAGAGCTGGCACCCATGACCACGGCTATTAAACGCATATCACCCTTAGTGGCAGAAGACACTAAGCTATATCCGGCTTCGCTAGTGTGACCAGTTTTAATGCCGTCTACGTCGAGGCCTTGATCCCACAGCAAACTATTGCGGTTAAATTGTTTGATACCGTTGTAGGTAAAGTCTTTTTCTTTATACAGCGCGTATTCGTCTGGCACATCACGGATAAGTGCAGCACCCAAGGTCGCCATATCCCGAGGGGTAGTGAAATGCTCGTTGGTATCTAAACCATGGCTGTTGATAAAGTGGCTGTTATCCATGCCAAGCTTCTGTGCGTGGGCATTCATGAGATCGGCAAATGCCGATTCACTTCCCGCAATATGTTCGGCCATCGCTACACACGCATCGTTACCTGATTGAATGATGATACCGCGATTTAAGTCTTCAACGCTTACTTGCTTACCGACTTCGATAAACATTTTTGATGACTCTGGGAAATTTTTCGCCCATGCATTTTCACTGACGGTCACCATATCTGAAGGGGAGATGTTACCGGCATTAATTTCTGTACCGATGACGTAGCTTGTCATCATTTTCGTCAGGCTAGCGGGTGCCAATTTAGTGTCGGCTTCGCCTTCGGCGATCACCTTGCCCGTTGTGAAATCGACAAGAAAGTGGCCCTTAGCGTTAACTTCAGGTGGAGCCGGAATGATCTGCGCTTGAGCGACAAACACTGAGCTTGCACACAGTAATCCGCCTAGGCCTTTGAGAAGAGAATGTTTAATTGATTTCATTATGCTTTTAAATATATTTTAGGTGAAAATGCGAATTGGTTAATATCTTAAAGGGCATGGTCATCATAAAGCAAGAAAGCTTGGGCGAATTGGCCACTTTTTAATTGCTTCAATAGCGACTGTGCCTGATTTTCATCAGTTATTGGACCTAAGCGTAAGCGAAAAATTCCATCATTTTGCTTTTTTATATTCGTTGGTACGTGATACTGCTGCTCCAATTGATAAGCCAATGCTTCAATATTGGCGAGTTTTGAGCCCGCAGCGACTTGAATATACTTAGTACGAGGTTTTGCGTCGGCAAGGGTAACTGCTTCGAGCTTAACCCGCGCTGTACCTTGGCGGTGATAGCCGAGTTTGTAGGCCGCTGAGTATGATAAATCAATAATCCGGTCGTCATGAAACGGGCCGCGATCATTGACGCGAACGATCACGCTTTTGCCGTTATCGAGGTTGGTCACTCGAACAAAGCTGGGCAAGGGCAGGGTTTTATGGGCTGCGGTCATGGCGAACATGTTGTAGGTCTCGCCATTGGAGGTGTGATAGCCATGAAACTTGCGGCCATACCACGAAGCAATCCCTTGCTGTGTAAACCCTCGTTCGTCAAAAATAGGCACATAATGGCGCCCACGAACTTCATAAGGACGATTTGCAGCGGCACTTTTGGGTTCATCGGTGATCACTGCATCTTGCAGCTCCAGCGCGGTAGGTTGACGTAAAGGTGCTGCATCATGGCGCATATGATAGCGCCCCGAAGGCGTACTACAGGCACTTATTAAAAGTGTTATAAGAGTAAGAAAAAGCGCACGAACTGCCATTATTTATTTAACATCCGTTTTTCTGTGGCAATACTCATAATAATGCCAAAACCCGCCATCAGAGTCACCATTGAGGTGCCGCCATAACTGATCAGTGGCAAGGGGACGCCTACGACAGGTAATAATCCAGACACCATACCGATGTTGACAAACACATAAACGAAGAAAGTTAGGGTTAAAGCCCCTGCGAGTAACTTACCAAAGGCTTCTTGGGCATTCACGGCGATATAGAGGCCGCGAGCGATAATGAATAAATACACCCCTAAGAGGATTAACACGCCAATTAGGCCAAACTCTTCACTCAATACTGAGAAGATAAAGTCGGTATGACGCTCGGGTAAAAACTCCAACTGTGATTGGGTGCCTTGCAACCAGCCCTTGCCTTCTATGCCGCCCGAGCCAATGGCGATTTTTGACTGAATAATATGGTAGCCAGCACCGAGGGGGTCGCTTTCCGGGTTTAAGAAAGTAAGGACTCGCTGCTTTTGATAGGCGTGCATACCATAGTGCCAAAATAAGGGAGCGCCGGCGCCAACGAGCACAGCCAAAGAGCCAATCAGCTTCCAGCTTACACCGGCCAGAAACAACACAAAAATCCCCGAGCTGGCGATCAGAATAGATGTCCCCAAGTCTGGTTGTTCTTTAATTAGCAAAGTGGGCACCATGACGATAACCAGCCCGATAAACAAATGCCCCAAGCGAGGCGGCAGATGATTGCGGCCAATATACCAAGCAACGCCCATGGGCACCGCAAGCTTCATAATCTCTGAAGGCTGAAAACGAATACCAATGTCGAGCCAGCGCTGCGCGCCCTTGGAACTGACACCGACAAACAACACCGCGATAAGCATCAAGGTGCCCATCAGATATAAAGGCACAACAACACGCTTTAACGTAGGTGGAGAGACCTGTGCAAACACTAACATAGCCACTAGAGCGCCTCCCATCCGGGTGCCGTGGCGCATCATCATATTCCAATCTTGGCCGCTAGCACTGTAGACGATGCACAAGCTTGCGAACATCATGGCTAGCAAGGCTAAAAACAGTGGCAGGTCGATATGCACGCGTTGCCATAAAGAGTTGTGCTGATGTAATGGCGTCATTGCGATTCATCCTGTACTTCGCTGGCAATGGGGTTCGCAAGGAAATAGTAGTCCATTACCTCGCGGGCGATTGGAGCGGCCACCGAGCTGCCACCGCCACTGTTTTCAACAATGACTGTGACAACGATTTGCGGGTCGTCAAAAGGAGCAAAACCAACGTAAATGGCGTTATCACGATGGCGCTCTTTGAGCTTATCAGCGTCGTAACGCTCGCCTTGGGCAATACTCACCACCTGTGCGGTACCCGTTTTACCGGCTGGATCATAATTAGTCCCTTTGAATGCCTTATGCGCCGTACCTGTGACTTTTTTCACGGTATTATGCATGGCATCTAAGGCAATTTGCCAATGCTCAGGCTTTTGTAATTTTACCGGTGGCTTTTCGTCGTCATTAACGGTGGTAATATCGCTATCACGGCGTAATTGATGAACTAGGTGGGGCGGATTGTGTACGCCGCGATTGGCCATGATGTTGACGGCGTTAGCAATTTGAATCGGGGTTGCTGTCCAATACCCTTGACCGATTCCTACAGAAATCGTATCGCCACGCCACCAAGACTCGCGAAAACGGTCTTCTTTCCACTCCTTGGAAGGCAAAATAGCCGTCGTTTCCTCGTGGATATCAATACCGGATAAATCGCCAAAACCAAACTGCGCCATAAAATTACTAATTTTGGTTATGCCAGCACGATATGCGATATCGTAAAAGTAAGTATCGCATGACTCTTCTATGGCTTTATAAACGTCGACATGGCCATGACCCCAGCGCTTCCAGTCGCGCCATTTGTGTTCAACGTTGGGAATTTGGAAAAAGCCAGGGTCCCACATTTTTGTTTCTTCGGTCACCAACCCCTGCTCTAAGCCAAAAATCGCCATATGTGGTTTGATGGTTGACGCCGGGGCATAGCGGCCTTGGGTAGCACGATTTATAAGCGGTCTATCGGGGTTAAGCAGGGCTTTGTAATTAGCTGAGCTGATACCGTGAACGAACAAGTTAGGGTCATAGCTGGGGTTAGAGTACAGCGCTAAGATGCCTCCCGTTTTTGCATCTAACGCGACAATGGCACCACGTTTATCTTTTAATGTCATTTGCGCGATTTGCTGCAGCCCAATATCGAGGGTCAGCATTAAATCTTTACCGGGCACCGGAGGCGTTTCCTCAACGCGACGTAATACTCGGCCTCGGTTATTAATCTCCACCGATTGCGAGCCTACCTGACCATGTAACTGCGACTCATAAAACTTCTCAAGCCCGAGCTTACCGAAATCCCGGGTGGCGCGATAATTGGTGGCCAAGCCTTGCGCTTCCAAGTTGGTTAGCTCTTTTTTATTCAGTTTGGCAACATAACCAAGAGCATGAGTGAGGGTATCACCGAAGGGGTAGTACCGGGCTAAGCGGGCCTCGACACTGAATCCTGGGAATTTATGTTGGTTTACGGAAAATAGCGCTACTTCTTTGTCATTCAAACGGCTTTTTAGCACCTGGCTTTGGAACCGACGGTTGTGGCGGATATCGTCGAGAAACTCTGCACGTTGCTGCTCGCTAATATTGAGTAACGCGCTAATATCGTCCAGCGATTGTGTTAGGTCATCCACCTGTTCAGGGATCACCTCAAGGTTATAAACCGGCTTGTTCTCGGCCAGCAAAGTGCCGTTCCTATCGTAAATTAAGCCTCGGTTAGGGGCCACAGGCAATACTTTAATTCGGTTATCGTTGGAACGGGTTTGATAGGTTTTGTGCGCTACCACCTGTAGGTTGTAGAGATTCGAAATTAAAATGGCGACCAGAATAAGAACAAAAATAAAAGCCGTAAAAGAACGGCGCGCAAACAAATTGGCCTCGGCGGAATGATCGCGGATAGGAGTGCGTTTACGCAGCATAAAAACGGCTATTCTCGGTGATAGGGGTGATTGTTATTTAAGCTCCAGCCTCGATATAGGCTTTCCGCTACGATAATGCGAACCAGCGGGTGAGGCAAGGTCAAATTCGATAACGACCACTTTTGCTCGCTGCGGGCAATGCACTCGGGAGCTAGCCCCTCTGGGCCTCCGATAAGCAAACTGACATCACGACCATCGAGTTGCCACTTTTCCATGGCCTTAGCAAGCTGGTGCGTGTCCATCGCTTTGCCTGTCACTTCTAAGGTAACAATACGATTTCCCTTTGGAATGGCCGCTAAGGTGCGCTCACCTTCTTGCTGTAAAATACGTTTGATATCGGCATTTTTGCCGCGTTTACCAGCGGGTATTTCAATCAGCTCTAGAGCCATGTCCTTGGGAAACCGGCGTTGATACTCGCTAAACCCTGTCTCTACCCAAGATGGCATTTTGGTCCCCACAGCGACCAGTTGGATTTTCACCGTTAACCCCAGAGCTTCTCGAGTTGGTAAAAGTCACGAGTCTCATCTTGCATTACATGCACGACCACGTCACCTAAGTCCACCAATACCCATTCACCGATGTCTTGTCCTTCCATGCCTATCACATCTAAGTCATGTTCCTTGGCCTCTTTGGCAAGGTGTTGGGCGATGGATTGAACTTGGCGTTTGGAATTACCCGAACAGACAACCATGAAATCAGTAATGTTCGATGTGTCGCGAACGTCTAAGGTAATGACGTCACGCGCTTTCATATCGTCAATTTTATCTAATGCAAAATCAAGAAGATTGTTGGTTTGCAAAATGCACTCTCTAAGTTAGTTAAAGCTTTCTAAGCGGCGTATTTTACCACTATTATCAACCTATATACAGGCGCTTATCGCGGATATATTGGTACACGGACGGCGTAAGCAGTTCCTCACAAGGCTGCTGACGTTGCAATTTGGCGCGCACCTCGGAGGATGAAACCGCCAGCTGCGGACCGGGTAAAAAGTAAACAAGCCCGCTGCGTTGGTTATTGAGCGCCGCCCCTTGCTGACACTGATGCTGTGATAAGTATTGTGTGAGTGTGGCGGATAAATCAAGGCGCTCTTGTGGACGCTGATAGACCACTAAATGACACAAAGATGTAATTTGCTGCCATTGATGCCACGAATCAAAGCTGTTGAATGAGTCCAAGCCCATCAAAAAGAGTATTGGCTCTTGGTGATTACCGGCACTATCCAGCTCTTCACGTAACTCTTGTAGGCTCAGTAGTGAGTAGGATGGTCCTTCACGATGCAGCTCGCGCTCATCGATTTTAAAGCGCGGCTCGGAGGCGATGGCTAAGCGTAACATAGCCAGTTTGTCGTCATTACTGATGTTGCTCGCCTGCTTGTGAGCAGGGACGCGGTTGGGCATAAAAAATAGTTGCTCACTATTGAAGTGATTTAAGCACTGATTAGCCATATTAAGATGGCCGATATGAACCGGATCAAACGTACCGCCGAACAGAAGCATATTTACTCCGAAAAAATAGGCGCAGAAAATGGTAAGGTGCGACAGAAGCTCATACTGATGTGTGCAAGCATGGGGTAGGGTGAAGATAACTTGCCGCTTTTAAACTGGCTATCAAAATCACTGAGTAAATCACAAAGTTGCTCCATACGTGCCATGTCTAAGCGCTGCAAGGCTCTTTGATACAAAGGTTGCTGATTCTTCCAAATCCCCAGTTTTTTACACGCGCTATTAAAATCCTGTCCTTGATGGCGCAACTCTGCGAGTGTGAGGAGTTGCTGCGCTTCCTTGCCAAGAGCCCAAGCGATGGCGGTGGGCTCGGTGTTATCATTTTGTAGTCGTGCCAACACCTGCATCGCTTTGTCACCCTCGCCACCAAGTACCGCATTAGCCAAATCAAAAATATCAAACTTATTTTGATTCAATAACATGCCTGTGAGGGTGCGCCCATCAATGGCTTTATTTGCGTACAGCAAAGCCAGCTTTTCTAGCTCTTGGTGACAGGCCAAGAGGTTCCCCTCTGTGGTATCGAGCAGCACCTGTTTAGCATCGCCTTCAAGATTAAGACCTAGACGTTGACAGTGGTTATCAAGCCAACGCCGTAAGTGATTGCCGGTTAGCGGGTAGCAGGGGACAAAGATGCCTTCTTTATCAAGCGCTTTAAACCAGGCTGAACGCTGGACATCTTGCGATGCTTTCATGCCACGGATCACAATAATGCAATCAGGATTCACGCCTTGTGCACATTGCTTAAGGTGCTCGGCGCCGGTTTTCCCTGGCTTTTGGCCGTTTAAGTCTAATTCTATCAAGGTGCGGGAGCTAAATAGCGACAGGCTGTGGTAGTGGCCGTCTAACTCTTGCCAGTCAAATTGCGCCCCGGCGGTGAGTTTAATGACCTCATCAAAGCCTTGTTGGCGCGCATTTTGGCGAATATGGCGGATACACTCATCAACTTGAAAGGGCTCATCGCCAAACACCATGTAAAAAGGTGCCAGCCCACGGGATAGTTGCTGTGCCAGTTGATCCGCGTAGATGCGCATTAGAGCTGTGCTAACTCCCTAACAATGCGGCGACTCGCCTGTTTACGTAGCTCCTCCAACAAAATCGTCATTTCATTGGCTTTAGCTAAGGCATTGTCTGGATCGTCTTGGTAATTGCGGTAAAGCTCAAAATATTGCTCGATAGGGTCTTCACCTGCTCGCTTAAGCGTGTAGGACACCGAGTAAATAAGCTCGTATTCTGCGACCTGACCGTTTTTAAACAGCGACAGTGTTCGTCTATCTAGGCGGTCGGAGGTGAGTCTTAACATCGGAGAGTTAGCGCGCAACCCTTTATTGACCTGCACATTACTGCGTGCAAGTTCACTCAATAGTTGCTCATACAGAGCTGAATTAGGATCGCTGGCGTTGACTTCCAAAGTCATGAGATCTTGCGGCAGATCCGAGGCCTTTTTAAGGTGAAAACCACAGCTGCTTAATAATACTAAGCAGCTGATCACTAGGCTATGGCGTAGTGCACTGGCAGCGAACATCTTAGTTCGCCACCACATTAAGCACTTTGCCTTTAATGTAGATGACTTTACGCACGGTGAGTCCATCGGTGAACTTCTGTACGTTGGCATCTGCAAAGGCGGCTTGCTCAACGGCCTGCTGATCTGCATCGGCCGCTAGAGTCAGCTTCGCGCGGACCTTACCATTGACTTGAACTACCACCAGTTTCTCACTTTCAACCATGGCTGATTCATCGGCAACAGGCCATTGGGCGTCAAGGATATCGCCAGGCTTACCAAGGTCTTGCCACAACTGATGTGATAGGTGTGGGGTAATCGGTGCCAGCATAATCAGCATTGCTTCTAACGCTTCATTGGCTACGGCCTTGTCACCGTCATCAGCTAATGGTGCCTTGATCAGCTTGTTTGATAGTTCCATTACCGCTGCAATGGCGGTATTGAAAGTTTGGCGACGGGCTAAATCATCAGTGATTTTAGCGATGGCTTTGTGTAACTCGCGACGCAGTTCTTTTTGCGCTTTCGTCAAACTGGCAACATCTAGCTCAACAAAGCCCGCTTGCTTCACATCATAGGCATACTTGTATACCCGTTTGATAAAGCGATGCGCGCCTTCAACACCGGAGTCAGACCATTCCAGTGTTTGCTCTGGTGGCGCTGTAAACATCATAAACAAACGCACGGTATCGGCACCGTATTGGTCGATTACCGTTTGTGGGTCAATGCCATTGTTCTTGGACTTAGACATCTTGCTCATGCCGGCGCTTTCAACCGGTTGACCATCATCCTTGTGCCAAGCTTTAATGATACGGCCTTTGTCATCGGTTTCTACTTCGACATCACTGGGTGAGAACCAAATATCACCGCCTTTTTCGTCTTTGCGGAAGTAGGTGTCGGCCAGTACCATGCCTTGGCAAAGTAGACGCTCAAATGGCTCATCAGAGTCGACCAAGCCAAAATCACGTAATAATTTGTGGAAGAAACGCGCATAAAGCAGGTGCAAAATTGCGTGTTCAATACCGCCGATATACTGGTTGACTGGCAGCCAATAGTTAGCTGCACCTGGCTCAAGCATGCCTTCGTCGTAACGCGGGCTGCAATAACGAGCGTAGTACCAAGATGACTCCATAAAGGTATCGAAGGTGTCGGTTTCGTGGAACACGGTTTCACCGTTGACGCTTGCCTTGGCCCATTCAGGGTCTGATTTAATAGGGGAAGTAACGCCGTCCATCACCACATCTTCTGGTAGGCGCACCGGTAGCATATCTTCTGGCGCTGCCAGTTCGCTGCCATCTTCTTTATTCAACATAGGGATGGGTGAACCCCAATAGCGTTGGCGGCTAACACCCCAATCGCGCAGGCGGAAATTAACCTTGCGCTCACCCACGCCAAGTTCAGCTAATTTATCGGCAATGGCATTAAAGGCGGCATCAAAATCCAGACCATCGAATTCACCAGAATTGATGAGCGTGCCTTTTTCTGTGTAAGCGGCTTTGGATAAATCACACTCGTCACCTTCATTGGCAGCAATAACCTGCTTGATCTCTAGACCGTATGCTGACGCAAACTCAAAATCACGTTGATCGTGTCCTGGTACTGCCATAACTGCACCTGAGCCGTAGTCCATCAACACAAAGTTAGCTATCCAAATCGGCACTTCTTTACCGGTTAGCGGGTGAACTGCGTTCAGACCCGTGGCGATGCCTTTTTTGTCCATGGTGGCAACGTCGGCTTCGGCTACTTTAGTGTTTTTACACTGTTCAACAAACGCCGCAACATCGGCATTACTCTTCGCAGCTTCTTGAGCAATAGGGTGGCCTGCGGCAACAGCCACATAGGTAACACCCATGAAGGTATCGGGGCGTGTCGTGTAGACGCTGAATTCGCCTTGGTTATCGGCGCGTTTGAAGGTGATGTCGACGCCTTCAGAGCGGCCAATCCAGTTGCGCTGCATGGTTTTAACTTGCTCAGGCCAGTGCTCAAGCTTGTCTAAATCATCTAATAATTCTTGTGCGTAGTCGGTGATTTTAATAAACCACTGCGGAATTTCTTTTTGCTCAACCACAGCACCAGAGCGCCAACCACGACCATCAATCACCTGCTCGTTTGCCAAAACAGTCTGATCGACAGGGTCCCAGTTAACAGTGGACATTTTTTTGTACACTAGGCCTTTTTCGTACAGCTTAGTGAAGAACCATTGCTCCCACTTGTAGTAATCTGGGTGACAGGTGGCAATCTCACGGTCCCAGTCGTAACCAAAGCCTAATAGTTTGAGCTGGTTACGCATGTAATCAATATTTTGATAGGTCCATTTGGCTGGGGCGGTGTTGTTTTTAATTGCGGCATTCTCTGCCGGCAAGCCAAAGGCGTCCCAACCCATGGGTTGCATAACATTTTTACCTTGCAAGCGCTGGAAGCGAGAAACAACGTCACCAATGGTGTAGTTACGCACGTGACCCATGTGCAGTCGACCACTCGGGTAGGGGAACATGGACAGACAGTAAAACTTCTCTTTTGAGTCGTCTTCACGAACTTGGAAAACCTTGTTTTCTTCCCAGTATGACTGGGCCTTAGCTTCTATTTCCTGCGGGTTATATTGCTCTTGCATCTACTATTCCAGACTTCTTGCAAAATGATGACAAATTTGCCGATAGCATACCCCAAATCGATATCTAATCACAGCAAGGCAAAGGCTTTTTTATCGCTGTTATTGAATTGTTGGTAAGCGGGCTATAGTTACAAAGAGAGAGGCTGTTAAATTCAAAAGGAGCGAACATGGCAGATTATCGTCAATGGTTGGGTCAATTTAGTGATTGGCTCAAAGATGTGAAAGAGCATGAAGTGAAAGACATGGTGTCCTCCTTTATGGAGTCCAAGCAGGCTTTGCAGGAGCTGAGTAAAGACAAGTACGAGCAATATAAACAATATTTACAGCGCGACATCGACCACCTCATTGAACACGAGAAACACTATAACGAGCTAGCATGGCAAGAACTTAAGGAGTCGCTGTGGTTCGAGTTATCACATATCGAAGATAAGTCACAATTGGAGTGGCAAGCGCTTAGCCAAGACTTTAAGCATAAAGGCGTGTATCACGCTGGAGAATGGATAGCCATGGGCACCTTAGTGTGCCAGAATTGCCACCATCAGGTGGATATTTACCACGCCAGTGAGATTCAGCCTTGCAGTCAATGCGAAGGCATTCACTTCAGCCGTCAGGCACTGCAGCCATAACGCAGTGCTCAGCGGATAATAATTGGGGCCCTTCAATCGGGCCCACTACAAGATGTGTCGAATGAAAGATAAAAGCAATAACGGTGTTACTCCTCTTAGTGCCAATGCGTTGGCCCCACAAATTTCAGCAAATCATGTGCGCACTTGTTTAGCGCATCCCTATCCCGAGGACTTACCTTTTATCGGTCAACAGCGTGCCGACAGTGCTTTGGAATTTGCCCTGGGTATGCAGCTTCCTGGATACAATGCTTATGTGATGGGAGAGCCAGCGTTAGGGCGCTTTACGTTAGTGCAGCATAAGCTGCAACAACATGCCAAAGAGCGCGAAACGCCGCGTGAGTGGCTCTATGTTAATAATTACGATGATCACCGCGAGCCTATTGCCTTGTTAATGAATCCGGGCGAGGGGCAAGTCCTAGTCGACGATATTGATGCCTTGCTGGATGAGATTCTCGATACCTTTCCGGCTGCGTTTGATAATCCTGGGTTCCAACGCAAGAAAAAGTCCATTGATCGTGAATTTGAAGATAAGTACGAGGATGCGTTGGCTGCGGTGGAAGACTTGGCCAATGCCCGCAGTGTCGAGTTGATCGAGGATGAAAATAACGTAGGTTTTGTGCCAATCGTCAACAATCAGCGCCTCAGTGATGAGCAGTTCAGCGCCCTTGATGAGCCCACGCAAGAGCGCTTTCTTGACGCTATCGCAGAGCTTGAAGACGCATTAATTGATGCCCTTATTGAGCTGCCAAAGTGGAAGCGCGAGTCTAGCGAGGCATTGCGCAAGCTGAAGAAAAGCACCGCCGAAGCGGCGATAAAACCGCTTTTACGTGAGCTTGAGCACAAGTATGCCACCCATGTTGGGGTGTTGCGTTACTTAAAAGATTTACGCTCAGAATTGGTCGATACGGTACTCGAGTGGCTTGATGAAGAGCAAGGCAGTGAAGATAACAAAGATGAGTATGATCGTGATGAGATGCTCACCGAATTCTTTGCTCCCAATTTATTGGTGTCTTTTAAAGAAGATGACCCTGCGCCAGTTATTTATGAGCCTAATCCGACCTTTGGTAATCTGTTTGGCAAAATAGAATATTCAACATCGCAAGGGTCGCTGGTAACCAGTTATCGCAGCATTCAGCCTGGCGCACTGCACCGTGCCAATGGTGGTTATCTGATTATGGATGCGGAAAAAGTGATGACCAACGCGCAAGTGTGGGACGGCTTAAAACTATCATTAAAAACACATCAGATAAAAAATGATTTACCTTACCAAGACAGCTCGGTAGGTAGCAGCTTCACCTTACGACCGCAATTGATCCCGCTGGATGTAAAAGTGATTTTACTGGGTTCTCGGGATTTGTATTACACCCTCAATGAATACGACGAAGAGTTTGCCGAGCATTTTCGCGTTCTGGCTGATTTTGATTATTACCTTCCAGGCTCAGATAAATACCAATATCAATTTATCACTAAAGTGATTGAGTACTGTCGAGAAAAGCTGAAAATTGAGCCTAATAATGAGGCGATGGCACTGCTGTTGCGTTTCAGCCACCGCCAGGCTGAGCATCAACAAAAGTTGTCAGCACGTTTTGCCGATGTACTTGAGTTAGTGGCTGAAGCAAGCTTTTATGCTCGTCAAGACAGCAGTGAACAGATCCTAGCTGCCCACGTAGAAGAAGCAATTGCTGGGAAAGAGTATCGCACTGGGCAAATGAGCGAAAACATGCTGAGTGATATTCGTGAAGGACACATTCTCATTGATACACAAGGCGAGGCAGTCGGCATTGTAAATGGCCTTACGGTGTTGCACGTAGGTGATACCTCATTTGGCACTCCGGCGCGCATGAGCGCCTCGGTTTATGCAGGCAGTGATGGGGTGATTGATATTGAGCGCGAAGCCGAACTGGGTAAGTCTATTCACTCAAAAGGCGTCATGTTGCTAACCGGCTACTTAGGTAATAAATACGCGCAGGATTTCAGCCTGACTCTCAGTGCCAACATCGCAATTGAGCAAAGCTATGGCTATATCGATGGTGACAGTGCCTCGCTGGCTGAGTTGTGTGCTTTGGTCTCAAGTATTACCCAAGTGCCAATAAAGCAAGGCATTGCACTGACTGGTTCAATCAACCAACGCGGTGAAGTGCAAGCTATTGGCGGTGTTAACGAAAAGATTGAAGGGTTCTTCAAACTTTGCCAAATGCGCGGTTTAGATACTCACCAAGGGGTCATTATTCCTAAGTCAAATTGTTTGAACCTGGTGCTCAACCAAGAGGTAATAAGTGCCGTTGAGCAGGGGAAGTTCCATATTTATCCAGTTTCGAGTGTCGATGAAGCCCTCAGTCTGCTAACTGGTAAGCAATGCGGGCAATTTCATCAGGGCCAATATCCCGAAGGAAGCTTGCACGACTTAGCCATGAAACGCCTACGGGCCATTGCTGATATTGTTGCTGGTGAGGAAGAAAAGGATGATTAATGCGTTATTAATTCTCGCCATTGTCGTGTTGTTGGTACTGACCTTTCGCGGCCATCGGCGCAATCAAGCGGCGGCAGCAGAAAATGGCGATGCCGAGGCGCAATTTCTGGCCGAGAACAAACACAAAGAAGGGGTTGTGGAGCTTGACTGTGGGGTGCAAATGCTGTGGCATACTCGCAATCAGGCTGGTGAGCAGCCAAGCGCTAAGTCGAAAGTAACGGTGCACTATCGGGGCACATTGCTCGATGGCAGCGAATTCGATAACTCCCAGAAACGAGGCCAACCCCTAACCTTCAAATTAAACCAAGTGATCAGTGGCTGGCAGCAAGGGTTGCTTGCCATGCATGCTGGAGAGCGGGCCACGCTGTATATTCCAGCCAAACTAGCCTATGGTAACCGCCGGGTGGGGAATATCGCCCCAGCAAGCTTGTTAATCTTCGACGTTGAGCTTATTGCTGTTAACTAAACTGTTGTAAATACGCTAGGTCAGCGTAGCTGATTTAGCGTGTGCCCCGTCAATTTCATGTCCCCTATATAAGTAAAATTGAAAATACAATGTAAAAATATATTTGACAACGCTGTCTTTGTGGCAACAATAAACGGTGGGAGGGCTCAGTGATCAGTGCATGAGCAGCTGGTCGGTCTTACAACGAAAAAATGAGTCAAATATGTCTACAACAACACAACTATTCACCGTGCTGGGGATCAGCGCAGCCGTCTCCACAGCGGCCCACGCCATTAATGTACAACCCGATCCACACAACCCCGAGGGCTATGTCGTCGCCAAAGCTGATGTTGAAGCCATGGCAGCGGCGAAAACAGCCGATCCTATGTATCAAGTGTGGGCGCAAGCACTGCGTACTCGCGACAATGCCGTGGTTGAAGCTATTGTCCCAGGGAGCGCCACAAACCCCGAAAACGTGCAGCGTGCACAGCGGGTATTTCCACAGCAGCAGTGGGACTTTCTTACGCAAATGGCGGCACCAGAGTACACCTACACGCGATTTTTAAGAGCAATAGGCAAATTTCCCGCGTTTTGTGGCGACTATAGCGATGGTCGCGATGCCGATGCCATTTGCAAACGCTCAATAGTCACAGCCTTTGCTCACTTCGCTCAAGAAACTGGCGGTCATATCAGTAAAGACAACGTCTCTGACAATCCCATGGGGTTAGAGGAGTGGCAACAAGCGTTGGTGCATGTGCGAGAAATGGGGTGGTCCGAGGGCGAAGAGGGTTATACCACAGGCTGCGGTCAAAATGATTGGCAAAACCGTCGTTGGCCGTGCGCCCCGGGTCAGGGCTACTTTGGTCGCGGCGCAAAACAGCTCTCTTATCATTTTAACTACGGCGCATTCTCAGAAGTCATGTTCGATGGTGACGCCACCGTATTGCTAAATAACCCGGCGTTAGTGGCAGACTCGTGGTTAAACTTGGCTTCAGCAATTTGGTTTTTCCTCACTCCGCAAGCCCCGAAACCGGCAATGTTACACGTGATTGACCGTACCTGGGTGCCGTCGCAGCGTGAGCGTAATGCCGGGATTGGTTATGGCTTTGGCACCACCATTAATGTTATCAATGGTGGTATAGAGTGCGGCGAGCAAAATAAATATAAGGGCCAACCAGTCAATCGCATTCGTTATTGGCAGGGCCTCGCTCATCACTACAATATCGTTATAGAAAGTGACGAAGAGGACACCTGTTGGCAACAAACCCCTTATGGCAGTCTTAATCTTGAGGGCGCGACAGATGTGTTATACACCAATTGGGAGGGTGATTGGGGCTATTATGCCGACCGCCCCGGTGGCTATTCCTTCGAATGTAAGTTAGTAGGTTATCAAACGGCTTATTCGGCCTTGGTCCCCGGTGACTATGAGAAATGTGTTACTAACTTCTATCAGTCTCATGCCGGCTGGCCGCAAGTGCGCGTTAGCGACAGCTTGCCGAGTGAGCCGCCCACAGAGCCGCCTGTGGATGGTGTTGCTGCGTGGGATGCAGCAACGGTCTATGTACAAGGTGAGCAAGTGAGCCAAGGTGGGCAAATCTATGAGGCCAAGTGGTGGACTCAAGGTGATGACCCTCTGAATGGTGGGCCTTGGCAACTTATTGACAGTGGCGGCCAAAGCGAGCCGACACCGCCAAGCGATCCGGTAGACCCTGCACCCGGTGATGGGGCGAACACTTGGGATGCGGCGACTATCTACGTCGGGGGTGACCAAGCCAGCAAAAATGGTGTCCTGTATCAGGCTAAATGGTGGACACAAGGTGACGACCCCATCAATGGCGGGCCTTGGCAGCGCGCCAATAATTAAGCTCATGAATATAGCCTGCCTTCGCGCAGGCTTTTTTATGTCATTGGTCGCAACCCACTGTTTTTCACCTAAGTGTTACATTAGCGTTAATATCCAGGTGTAAGCACCGACCATTATTCAACAGGGGAACAATCCATGACAAAGCTTTCGGTTTTAGGCCAAGCGCTATTGCTGGCAGGTATGTTTAGTGTCACATCAAGCGTTGCGGCCGCTGATTTAGACCAACAAATTCAACAAGCCAATGAACAGGTTGCCGATAAGGTGATCACTTGGCGACGTCATATTCATCAATATCCGGAATTGAGTAACCGTGAGTTTAAGACCGCGCAGTACGTGGCCGAACACTTACAAAGCTTGGGCCTTGAGGTGGAAACCGGCGTGGCTCATACCGGGGTGGTAGCCAGGCTCAAGGGTGATAAACCGGGACCCTTGATTGCCTTGCGTGCGGATATGGACGCACTGCCTGTGACCGAGCAAGTAGACTTGCCTTTTGCTTCGCAGCAGAGTGCCACTTACCGTGGTCAAAAAGTGGGGGTGATGCATGCCTGTGGTCACGATGCCCATGTCGCTATCCTTATGGCTGTGGCTGAGTCCTTGGTGGCGTCAAAGTCTGAACTAGCTGGGGAAATACTGTTTGTGTTCCAACCAGCGGAAGAAGGCGCTCCTGAGGGAGAGCAGGGCGGTGCCGAACTGATGCTTAAAGAAGGCTTATTTGCGCAAAAGCCTGAGGCGGTGTTTGGTTTGCATGTCACCTCATCACTCAATACTGGGCAAATTGGTTTTCGCTCAGGACCGTTGATGGCCAGTGAGGACTCATTTAACATCAAGGTCAAAGGTCGTCAGACTCATGGTTCACGACCTTGGAATGGAGTCGATCCCATTGTCGCTTCTAGCCAAATCATTATGGCTACACAAACCATTGCTTCGCGCCAAGTCGATGTCACCAAAGCGCCCTCGGTGATCTCTTTTGGTGCCATCAATGGTGGGGTACGCAGTAATATTATCCCTGATGAGGTGGAGATGGTGGGCACTATTCGCACCTTTGATCAGCAAATGCGCGCCGACATCAAGCAGCGCTTGCAAAAAACCGTGGAGTTAACCGCCCAGGCAGCCGGGGCAAAGGCTGATATCCATATCGACCATGGTTACCCGGTCACCGTGAATGATCCGCAGTTAACAAACATGATGACCCCCACGCTGCAACAGGCCGCAGGCAGCGACAATGTCATCACTACAGATTTGATCACCGGCGCTGAAGACTTCTCCTACTATGCCCTGGAAACCCCTGGACTGTTCTTCTTTTTGGGAGTGACGCCAAAGGATCAGGATGCCAAAACGGCGCCAAGCAACCACTCGCCGCACTTTTACATCGACGAGAAAGCGTTGCCATTAGGGGTCAAAGCGATGACCAATTTGGTGTTTGATTACCTCGACAATGACTAGTCCTGAAATAAGTTGACACTTATTTTGATTAAAGCGCCTGATGTACTTCATCGGGCGTTTTGTATTTTAGAGCCAGGTGTGGGCGTCTTTTATTATAGATCGCCACTGACTCGGCAACCATCTTTCTCGCTTCCTCTAAATCTCTTGGTTTATGCACTAAGTACTCGTTTTTCAGGATCCCATTTACCCGCTCGGCAAGAGCATTTTGGTAGCAGTCGTAACCATCCGTCATTGAGCATTGCACATCGTGTTTCCTGTGGATGTTTTGGTATTCTTGTGAGCAATACTGCATCCCTCTATCTGAATGATGTACGAGCTTTTCATCCGTGCTTTTGTGTTTAAGTGCGTGAGTAAATGCCTTCTTCACTGATTGAGTACGCATGTTATCGTCAACCTGATAGCCCACAATCTTCCGTGAATAGGCATCTGTTATGAGACTCAGGTAACTCTCCCCAGTTTGCGTTGGTAGATAAGTAATATCGGCGACCCATAGCTGATTGGGTTTCTCTGCTTTAAAGCCTGATTTTATAAGATTGGGGTGACAACGAAATCGGTGATGGCTGTGCGTTGTTTTGTGATAAGCGCGCTTGGATGGCACAAGCAACCGCCTTGTTCTTAGTAAATTAAAAAGGTGGTCTCTACCAATATTTATATCAACAAGTGCGAGTAGGTACTGAAGCTTCCTTGTTCCAATGCGAGGTTGAATCATCCGTTCATGTTGGACGAAATTAATAACAATTTCCTCATGCTCTTCGCGCTTGAGCAAGCGAGCACCGTGCTGATAGTAAGCCTGACGAGAGATATTCAGGTAACGACAAGCTTTGGTAACGGAAACCCCCTCTATTACGTTTTCTTGGATGACTTTCCTTTGCGCTTTTTTACAACGCTGACTCCATAGTCACTTTCAAGAACATTCACAACAGCTTCAAAGAAATCGGCTTTCATTTTTGTATCAGCAAGCTCCTTCTCTAGGGCTTTGATTCGTTGTTCGGGGGTCAGTTCTTCTTTAGGTTTATCCACGAAATTGCCTCGTTTTAGAAACTTAGGTGTTCCATTCATCCAATCTAGACGACCATGCTTACGAAGCCAAACTAAAATTGTTGAACACCCTTGGATCCCGTAATGCTCTTGGGCCTGTTTGTAGGTGAGTTCGCCTTTTTCAACTTGGTCTACTACTGCCAATTTAAAAGCGAGGGAATAATCTCGTTGAGTTCGTTTGCTATTTGATTTCATTACACTCTCCAAATTAAGTTTGAAAAGTGTCAACGCTATTTAGGAAGGGTCACAAGCAATAAAAAAAGCGCCGTTAGGCGCTTTTTTTAACTCTTCTAGAATAATACAGACTCAGACCCAGCAAGCACAGCAGCGCTAGCCACGTAGGCCAACGACCATACTGCGCGTATAGGCTGTCGCCAGAGATCAAGCGGACATCAGCGCGTAGTACATCCGCTTCAAATTGCGCAAGGCTAAGTTGTGATTGCGAAATCGGGTCATACACGCCAGTCACCCCAGTATTAGTCACTCGTACCAGTGGACGCTGCAGCTCGAGCGCGCGCATGCGTGAGATTTGCATATGTTGATGAGGTCCGTGAGAGTCGCCAAACCAGGCATCATTGCTCACGGTAAAGAGGATATCCGAATCACTGCGGTAATTATCTCTGACTAAATCGGGAAAGGCGATTTCGTAACAGATAGCGGCAAGGATATGGTAGCCGTTGGCAATCAAATTATCTTGCACGCGTTCACCGCGACTAAAACTCGACATTGGCAAGTCAAACAGCGGTGCCAAAGGACGTAGTAAGTCTTCAAAAGGTACAAACTCGCCAATAGGCAGTAACTGATGTTTGCGATAGCGGTTTTTATGGAGGTAGCGGTACTGACCGTCGCTGCTGTCTTGTTGTTTTTTACCCACCACCACTAAGGTGTTGTAAACATTGCGGGTATCATATTGATAGTCGACGATGCCGGTGATAAGCGCAGTATCGTTAAATACCGCAGCCTTATCTAACGATGTGAGGTATTCCCCAGCTAACTGTTCAAGCTCGGGGATCGCCGCCTCAGGCCACACCACCAGATCGGCATCCCAATGTAGGCGCGTCATATCTTGGTACTTGAGCATAGTGGGCCAGAAGTTCTCGGGTTGCCAGCGCATGCTTTGCTTGATATTGCCTTGCACTAAGGCCACATCCAGCTGTTTGCCAGAATACTGGTTATAATTGAATACTGTGGCTAGGGCTACAACCAGGGCGCCTGCGGCGAGCGTTGCCACAAGAGGGTGCCAGACCTTGGCATAAAATAAACGATAAAGGCCATAACCCACGGCCAGCACTAGCACACTTAAGCCAAATTCACCCACCACCGGCGCGAGAATATTTACTGGCGAATCGGTTTGGGTGTAGCCCAGTGATAACCAAGGAAAGCCGGTTAGTAGTGTGCCGCGCAGCCATTCGCTGAAGGCAAAGCTGATTAACAGCGGAGCCAGCCAAGCGCCGCTGTGTTTGTGTATAAACGCAGTGAGTGCCAGTGCCAATGCAGGGTAAAGTGCTAAATACACCACCAGTAAGGCCATAATGGCAATGGAGGCGGGCAGTGGCATACCACCAAACTGGGCTATGGAGACGTGCACCCAGCTTATTCCCGCAGCAAACCAGCCGATGGCAAAGATAAATCCGTACCAAGCCGCTTGTTTGACCGGTGCCTGATAACTGCAGTAACACAGTGCTGCAATACTAAAAAAAGCTAAAGGCCAGACCCCGAAAGGGGCGTAAGCAAAGGTTAAAACAAGGCCGGCAACCAGTGCCAGCCATGTTTTTTTATCACTAAATTGCTGTTTAAGCCGCGTCAGTATCTTCGCCATCGCTCGATTTCGGCAAGGTAACTTGCAGCTGCAAAATACGACGGCTGTCGGAATTTGTGACCTTAAACTGCAAAGGATCAATGTCTATGATTTCACCGCGCCCAGGCATATGGCCGAAGGCATGTAACACAATACCACCAATGGTATCGGCTTCGCTGGTGTTGAAATCGGTTTTAAACACGTCGTTAAATTCTTCAATAGGCGTCAGAGCCTGTACAGAATAAACGTGCTTAGAAACCTTACGGATGGCTTTACTTTCGTCTTCATCATCATGCTCGTCTTCAATCTCGCCGACAATGATTTCGAGAATATCTTCAATGGTCACTAAGCCAGACACACCACCGTATTCGTCGATAACAATCGCCATATGGTAGCGCTGTTGGCGAAACTCGTTCAGTAGCGTATCAACCCGCTTACTTTCCGGGACGACTACCGCCGGGCGGAGCATATCGCGTAGGTTTGGTAAGGCGGCCTCTTTTTCCATCAGTAATGGCAATAAGTCCTTGGCCAATAAGATACCTTCGACGTGGTCTTTGTCTTCACACACCACCGGAAAGCGCGAGTGCGAGGACTCGATCATCATCGGTAGTTGATCGAACAGTGGTTTATCTACATCTAAGGTGATCATGTGTGAGCGTGGGATCATAATGTCGCGCACTTTCAGCTCCGACACACCCAATACGCCTTCCATCATTTCTTTGGTCTCAGGGTCAATCAGATCGCGTTCTTGCGCATCTGAGATGACTTCAACCAATTCTTCCTTATTTTGGGGTTCTCCTTGGAACATCTGGGTGATGCGATCCATCCACGATTTTCCAGAAGAACCCTCTCTACTATGCGAGTTTTCGTCGCTCATTAGCTTTATGCGCTCCAAGTTGAATTAATTCCGATAGTGAGCAGAGCCTCACTATTGGGATTAACACTCATCATCCCTGTATGGGTCGCTGATATCAATGGTTGCCAACAGGCGTTTTTCAATCGCTTCCATTTCTTGGGCATCAGCGTCATTTATATGGTCATAGCCAAGTAAATGCAAGCACCCGTGTACTACCATGTGGGCAAAGTGGTCATGAAAGCTTTTTTGCTGCTCCAAAGACTCACGATATACCACTTCGGGGCAAATAATCAAATCCCCAACTAAGGGTAGCTCTACACCTGGGGGGGCATCGAACTCAAAAGATAAAACATTGGTCGGTTTATCTTTGCCTCGGTAACTATGGTTGAGGCTTTGGCTTTCCTCTGCATCGCTGATGCGAATAGTGATTTCGCTGTTGGGCTTAAGCTCATCAAGCACCAACGCGGCCCAGCGCTGAAATTGCTCAGCGCTCGGTAAGTTATCAAATTCACAAGCAAGTTGCAGATCGACAGTGGTGGTCATGAGTCAGACTCTTTTTTGTTTTGCTCTTTAGCGGCACGTTTGGCGCGCTGTGCTTCATCATGGCTTTCGTAAGCTTCAACAATAGCAGCGACCACGGGGTGGCGCACCACATCATGAGCTTGGAAAAAGTTAAAGCTGATAGCCTCAACATCACTGAGCACCTCAATTGCATGACGCAGGCCTGAGCGCGCGCCGCGAGGCAAGTCGACCTGAGTAATATCACCGGTGACCACCGCTTTTGAATTAAAGCCAATACGGGTTAGGAACATCTTCATTTGTTCCACTGTGGTATTTTGGCTCTCATCAAGAATGATAAAAGCGTCATTTAAAGTGCGACCACGCATATACGCCAAAGGAGCCACTTCGATAACGTTTTTCTCTATGAGTCGTTCAACCTTCTCAAAGCCAAGCATTTCAAATAAAGCATCATAAAGCGGGCGCAAGTAAGGGTCGATTTTTTGGGTGAGGTCACCAGGTAAAAAGCCCAGTTTTTCACCTGCCTCAACCGCCGGGCGGGTCAATAGAATACGGCGAATCTCCTGGCGTTCAAGGGCATCGACGGCAGCGGCTACGGCTAAGTAAGTTTTCCCGGTCCCTGCTGGGCCAATACCGAAGCTAATGTCGTGATTTAAGATATTAGCCACATACTGACTTTGATTGGGGTTACGCGGTTTGATGACGCCACGGCGGGTTTTAATGAACACTTCTTTACCCCACACACTGGGCTGCTCTTGTTCGAGCACATCAGCTTCGGTGATGGCTAAGTGCACGTGTTCAGGTTCGATCTCTTTTTGCTTACCTTTAACAGGGGCCGTATCTACGTAAAGATTTTTTAGAATTTCCCCGGCAGCTTTTGCAGTGTGCGGCTTGCCGGTGACTTTAAAGAGGTTTTCGCGGTGTGCAATTTCAACTCCCAGACGACGCTCGATGTGCTTAATATTTTCGTCGAAGGGTCCACACAAAGAAGAAAGGCGGGCATTGTCTGACGGTTCTAAGTATATATCGATATTCTTCAGCTGGTTACTCAAAGTTGCTTCCTGTTGCTTGGCGCTGCGTAAACGCAGCGCACGATTATTTTAATTCGGGGTGAATGTACCGACGCCTATGTCATTGGCTTGCGGCTCGCTCGGTGCTTTGGCAAGAATGTCGCTCGGCGCTACATCGCGACGTAGATTCATTTCATCTTCAGTGCGCAGCAGCTCTCCACGCAGTGAATTAGGCAACGCTTCAGTAATACGGACATCAACAAATTGGCCGATCACAGAATGTGGACCCTCGAAGTTAACTACACGGTTGTTTTCGGTGCGTCCGCGCAGCTCCATAGGGTTCTTTTTCGAAGGGCCTTCCACCAAAATACGCTGCTCAGTAGCAAACATATCACGGCTGATTTTCTGTGCCATTTGGTTGATGCGATCTTGTAAAATGTATAGACGCTGCTTTTTCTCGTCTTCGCTGACGTCATCGGGCAAGTCTGCTGCGGGTGTACCAGGGCGGGCACTGTAAATAAAGCTAAAGCTCATATCAAAGCCGATGTCGTTGATAAGCTTCATTGTTGCTTCAAAGTCTTCGGTGGTCTCGCCTGGGAAGCCGATAATAAAGTCTGAGCTCATACTGATATTAGGGCGAATCTTACGCAGCTTGCGAATAGTCGACTTATATTCAATGGCCGTGTGGCCACGCTTCATTAGATTTAACACGCGGTCTGAACCACTTTGTACTGGCAAGTGCAAGTGATCAACTAACTCAGGTACATCAGCATAGGCATCAATAATATCAGGTGTAAACTCAACAGGGTGCGAGGTCGTGTAGCGAATGCGATCAATACCATCAATAGCGGCAACATAACGCAGTAAGTCAGAAAAGTAACAGATTTCGCCATCATGCGTCTCGCCACGATATGCGTTAACGTTTTGACCCAGTAGGTTCACTTCACGCACACCTTGCTCAGCCAGTTGCGCAACTTCTAAAAGTACATCATCCAGAGGGCGGCTTACTTCTTCGCCACGAGTGTAGGGCACCACGCAGAACGTGCAGTATTTTGAACAGCCTTCCATGATCGATACAAAGGCACTGGGTCCTTCTGCTTTGGGCTCTGGCAAACGGTCAAACTTTTCGATTTCAGGAAAAGTGATATCAACCACCGACCCTTCTTTTGCCTGCACTTGTTGAATCATTTCAGGCAAGCGGTGCAATGTTTGCGGGCCAAACACGATATCTACGAAAGGCGCACGTTGGCGAATGGTATCACCCTCTTGTGAGGCCACGCAGCCACCGACACCGATAACTAAATCGGGATTTTGCTCTTTGAGCAGTTTCCAGCGGCCAAGTTGATGGAATACTTTTTCTTGTGCCTTCTCACGGATTGAGCAGGTGTTAAGTAAAATGACATCCGCATCGCTGGCTTCTTCGGTCAACTGATAACCATTGGTGTCATCAAGTAGATCGGCCATTTTCTGGGAGTCATATTCATTCATCTGACAACCCCAGGTTTTTATATGCAGCTTTTTACTCATTGAGATAATGCCTCGCTTTCAATCCGGTAGATAATGCACGACAGAGCTTTGGGTTGGACTAATGGCCCGAGCTTCGCCTAAAGGACGCGTATTTTATATGCTATCGCGCTATGAGCCAAGTATAGATTTGATATTTACACTGTGACACAGGATGACATCAAAGCAACATGCTTTAGCCTGCGCTTAGACTGCCACCATTGCCTTAACTGAGTTACAATCACCATAATATTGAAGCATTTAGAGGCAATAGGCCATGAGTGTAAAAAATGTGCTAATCGTCGGTGGCGGTATGGTCGGAGCCGCTTGTGCCATTAAGCTGGCGCAACAAGGCATGAAGGTGACGGTATTTGAGCGCCACTTTCCAGATGTCACTACTGATTTGCAACACAGCCGTGTTGATATTCGTGTCTCAGCGATAAATCGTGCCTCCGAGCGATTGCTTGATGAACTCGGAGCTATGGCGACGATTAAAGCGACGCGTAGCGCTGCGTACACTGAGTTAGAAGCGTTTGAAAAGCCTAACGCGCGTTTATTATTTTCCGCCGAACAACTGGGTTTAACCCATTTAGGTCACCTCATTGAAAACAACGTGATTCAAGCAGCGTTATGGCAACAATTCACACAGTACGATATTACAGCTATCGAAAGTGCTGAGCCAATAAGTGCGATTGACGATGACGGTGAGCAAGTAACACTGACCTTAGGGGCAAAGCAGTATCAAGGCGATCTACTCATTGCTGCCGATGGCGGGCGTTCCGCTGTACGCTCGATGTTAGGAATAGGTATTGAGGGGTGGCAATATCAGCAACATTGTATGGGCATATTGGTTAAGCTTGATGCCCCGCAGCAGGTGCGTACTTGGCAACAATTTCAGCGCACCGGGCCAGTGGCGTTTCTACCCATGCAGGCGCCTTATGCCAACTTGATTTGGTATCACCACGGTGATCACTTAGCTCGTTTAAAGGCTTTACCAAAAGAGCAACTGAAACAAGAGATTATTACTCATTTCCCAAGCTTGCCAGGTGATTTTGATATTGAGTCTGTGGCGGTTTTTCCGCTTACCAGAGCCCATGCTCAGCGCTATGTTCAAGGACGCTGCGTGTTAATCGGGGATGCCGCTCACACCATCAACCCGTTGGCAGGGCAGGGGGTCAATCTCGGCTTTGCTGATGTAGTGGCGCTCAGTGCACAGTTACAAAATGACAACCCCATTGATATTTCATTGCAGCGTTATTGGCAAGCGCGCCGTTATGCCAACTTGGCCATGATGAGCACAATGGATGCATGTTATTGGGGGTTCTCTAATGAGAGTGGGCCATTAAAATGGGGGCGTAATCTATTTTTACGCGCGGCAAACCAGGCTGGGCCGATAAAAGATTGGGTACTAAAGTACGCGATTGGTCATTAGATCAATCGCCATCTTGCAGTCGTGCCGGATTTTTTTATTAAATGAACTCTATAGATGCTTATAGGTGGTCGCGATAAGCAAGTAGTGCTTAGACTATGGTGATGTATAAAAGGTGAGATAATAAAAATGGTGCGGAAGGAGAGACTTGAACTCTCACATCCGAAGATACTGGAACCTAAATCCAGCGCGTCTACCAATTCCGCCACTTCCGCATTTTTTACTTTACCTAAAGAAACCTAATTAGAGCGTCTAGTTGGAGACACTAGGCTCATTCCTCAACTTTAGGAAAGTTGGCTGGAGTACCAGGATTTGAACCTGGGAATGGCGGGATCAAAACCCGCTGCCTTACCGCTTGGCGATACTCCAGCAATCCAGTACGATTATTTTAGTTCTTATCGAGAACATGGTGCGGAAGGTGAGACTTGAACTCACACATCCGAAGATACTGGAACCTAA
>NZ_BCAI01000012.1:0-124218 GCF_001293805.1 Pseudoalteromonas sp. SW0106-04
GGCTTAACGCCCCAACTTTGGGGCACAAATACATGGGCTAAAATAACGAGCGAAGCGAGGGAGCCCATGTGTTTGTGTCCCAGCGAACGCAGTGAGCGCCAACAGTTGTTTGTTAGCCACTCACTTCGACTTTACTAAGTACATAATTAGAAAAAGCTGAGCATACAACTAAGAAAAATTTTGCATCGTCGAATGTAATTCTACTTTGTTCAAGTAGTGCATGACGAATGCCATTTTCATCTGAAGTAAACCCATATAAGCTTGAAAATGCAGTTTTCAATGCAGGATGGAGAGCTATTTGCTTATCGAGTATTTTTATCAGTTGACCAAGAGTTTCCTTTTTTCCTGTGATAATAGAAACCAAGCTCTCTATGGCACTTATCGATTCTTTAATGGAGTTGCGATAATCAGGATTATTTCTATCTGATAGAAGCTGTAAAGATCTTTCTAAATGCAACCTTACTGCTTCTTCATTATTTGATATGGCTTTATCTATTTCTTCTAATTGCTCCCTTTCTGTTATTTGAGCAATTTGACCACCGACAAATCGATATGCCGACATTTCCCGTTCTAAAATCTTATTGCAGATTTCTGGAAAACGGTCACGAAACTGATATTTCCCGTAATTTTGCGAACAAAACTCAATGAAGTCATAAACTTCATACCAGCTACATCCGAAAAAGTAATCTCTAAGTTGGCTCTGAACCTCGTTCCAGCGATGACTCAGGGTATCTAATGGATATTTGAAATAATTAAGCCAAAGTTTTTCACAGAGGCTATAAATTTGAGGGTTACTATCTCTACTGATAGTGTATCCACCATGTGAATAGGATATATCATCCCAAATCGATACTTTCAACAAGCTCCAAAGTGAGTTTAAGAGTGCTTCGTCGACTGACTCTAATTGAATACTATCCCTAGCTTGTTTGTATCCAAATCTTTCTGAAAACCTCACCAGTACCTCCTTGAGTGGCTAACAGCTTATTAGCGTGCATTTCGGAGCCAAACAACCTTTGGCTACTGGACCACGTTAACGTTCATTTATTGTTAATAAATCATTAAGTTATCAGCTGAGTGTCGCCATGTCGATACGCTGTGGTGTGGTTTACAAGCCTGCAATAAGATAATCGTGCGGAGTTTGGCTTGCTAAATATAAATAAAAAGCTATATTTCAATACCTTAAAAATGCTATTGGTTTAGTCGCGGCTGATATTACTTTGCATAACATGGCTTGTTTTTGCTTTTTTGATAAAGGCCATCTTTACCGTTACATACAGCTTCTTTTGGTTTTGTTATGCCCTCATTCCTATTTTTAGAATCGGTAAGCGCTGAGCTAAGAACAAGACGTTACAGCTTAGGAACGGAAAAAGTTTACTCGATGTGGATAAGGGGTTTTAAACTTTTAAATGGTTAAACATACTCAGAACTCTGGCGCTGCCTAGCGGAGCAGCGCAACGTATCGCGCTATTCACCCTCTATTAATACCCCTTTTCTATAATTGCGTTTTTACTCTCGCTATTGTTAATTATGAAACGTTTAGCCATTGTTACCGCCGTTCTGACTCTTGCCGCCTGTCATGTTGCTACCGCACCAAGCGGTGAATCCCCACCAGCAGAAATTCTCACATTGACCCAATGTACCCAAGCTAATCTCAATGCAATTGAGCAGCTAGTCAGTACTGGCGATGGCAGTGGACACGGCCCGGATATTGGCACTGCGGAATGGGCAAACAGTGTGGAGTACCGTTTAGATATCAATAACCATGCAGATAAGCCGCCATTATTAACACCTAAGTGGTGCCAATGGGTGGCAAACCAAGCGAACACCTCAGCCAGCTTTAACTGTGAGCAAGCACAAAGTGATATCGCCCGCCAAGTATGCCAGTCGCCAAGGCTGAGTGAGTTAGATGCGCAATTGGCCGACACCTTCGAAAAAGCACTGGCACAATCCGATAGTGATAAACATAAAAGCACGTTACGGGCCATGCAACGTGGTTGGATAAAAGGCCGCGATGCGTGCTGGCAAGCAGATAACGTAAAACAGTGCATTATTGATGCCTATCAGCATCGCAACGCTTCACTGCAAGTGCAGTATCAACTCACCACGGCTGTGGACCACCTTCAGTATGATTGCGAGGGCAAACAGGTAAGTGTTGATTTTTATGATACCACGCCACAATTTATTGCCCTGCGCGAGGGTGAGCAACAATGGCTGATGCAGCGCGTGATTGCCGCCAGTGGTGCTAAATACCAAGGCCGCAATCAGGTTTTTTGGCAAAAAGGCGATAGTGCCTTTGTGCAATGGCAGTACAACACGCCCATGCAGCAGTGCACATTACGCTAAGCAGGCTCCGACCATACCGCAAACTCATTACCACTGGGCTCCACAAAGTGAAACCGTCGCCCGCCTGGAAAGTCGAATAACGCTGTGGAGATCTCGCCTCCCGCTTGCTCTATCTTAGCTTGGGTTTGCGCAATATCGCTGGAATAAAAAACCAATAATGCGCTGCCTTTGCTGGTCTGAGCGTTTAAGTCGCTACGATAAAAGCCGCCATCGAGCCCTGCTCCGCTAAAGGCTGTGTAATCTGGGCCGTAGTCAGTAAATTGCCATGCAAAAACATGGGTAAAGAATGCTTTTGTGGCCTCGAGGTCGCGCGCAGGGTATTCCACATAGTTCAGCATTTCGTGATTATTTTTCATCCTTGTCGCCTGCTATAAAACAAAAAAAGGTGCGCTAAGCATAGCGCACCTTTTTTATTGGTTCTACTGGGTTGCGTATTAACGCATTAAGGCCCTATTGGCCTTTATCTTGTTGCTCAATCTTGGCCCAAGAATCACGTAGCCCTACGGTTTGGTTAAACACTAAGTGTGAAAAGTGATCGTCACGGCAGAAATACCCGGTACGCTCAAACTGATACCCTTTTAGGGCAGCCGCTTCGCTTAGGCTAGGCTCTAATTTGGCATTTTTAACCACTTTTAGTGACTCTGGGTTAAGGGCATCGGTAATGTCCTCTGCCGCACCTGGGTTAGGCACATTGAATAAGCGGTCGTACTGGCGCACTTCGGCTTCAATACAATGGCTGGCACTCACCCAATGAATAACCCCTTTAACCTTGCGGCCATCAGTCGGGTTTTTGCCTAGTGTTTCCGGGTCATAAGAGCAATAAATGGTGGTGATATTGCCTTGCTCGTCTTCGTCAATGCGCTCTGCTTTAATCACATAAGCGTTACGTAAACGCACTTCTTTGCCTAGCACTAAGCGCTTAAACTTCTTATTCGCTTCAACACGGAAGTCTTCGCGTTCAATGAACACCTCGCGGGTAAATGGCAACTGACGCGAACCCATTTCTTCTTTGTTCGGATGATTAGGCGCATCGAGCATTTCCACTTGCTCTTGTGGGTAATTTTCGATCACGACGCGCACCGGGTCTAATACCACCATGGCACGTGGCGCGTTTTCATTTAAATCATCGCGAATACAGGCTTCAAGCATGCCCATTTCTACTAGGTTATCTTGCTTGGTTACACCAATGCGCTTACAGAATTCACGAATAGAGCCTGGGGTATAACCGCGTCGGCGTAGCCCGGCAATCGTTGGCATACGCGGGTCGTCCCAACCATCAACATGGCCATCAACCACCAACTGATTAAGCTTACGCTTACTCATAATGGTGTACTCAAGGTTCAGTCGTGAAAACTCGATTTGCTGTGGGTGGCACTCTAGGCTGATATTATCTAACACCCAGTCGTATAAACGGCGGTTATCTTGGAACTCCAAGGTACACAATGAGTGCGTAATGCCTTCAAGCGCATCGCTAATACAATGGGTAAAGTCATACATTGGGTAAATGCACCACTTATCACCGGTTTGGTGGTGGTGGGCAAAACGAATGCGATAAATAATCGGGTCGCGCAGCACCATAAAAGAACTGGCCATATCGATTTTGGCTCGCAGTACACACTCGCCCTCTTTGAACTCGCCGTTTTTCATTTTTTCGAATAACGCTAGGTTCTCCGCCACAGGTGTATCGCGATAAGGGCTATTTTTACCCGGCTCTTTTAACGTGCCACGGTACTCGCGAGCTTGCTCTGGTGTTAAGAAACACACATAAGCGAGGCCTTTTTCAATAAGCTCAACAGCGTACTGATACAACTTGTCAAAGTAGTTAGAAGAGTATTGAATCTCACCGCTCCACTGAAAACCCAACCAGTTCACGTCTTCTTTTATTGAGTTCACATAGTTGATGTCTTCTTTTTCTGGGTTGGTATCATCAAAACGCAAATTACACAGCCCGTTGTAGTCTTGTGCAATGCCAAAATTCAGGCAAATAGACTTGGCGTGGCCAATGTGCAAAAAGCCATTTGGCTCGGGTGGAAAACGCGTGTGCGTTTGCTGATGTTTGCCTGAGGCTAAATCTGCGTCAATGATGTTACGAATAAAGTTCGTTGGGCGATTCTCAATCTCCGCCATTGGGATACTTTCCTCTGAATTCTGCGTGACTTATAACCCACGCATTATGACAAATACTGCGCTTAACTTACAGCTTTTAGTAAGGTCACACCAGCTTTAATTCAACGGTGTTGCCGTCTGGGTCAAGAATGTATAAAGAACGACCAAAACCAGTGGCCCCGTAGCGCTCAGCGAACTGCAACGACTGGTTTACGCCTTTGGCTTTTAAGGTGCGGATCACCGCCTGTTCGCTCGCGGCGCTGATTTGCAAGCAAAAATGCGCCAGTGGCGAGGTGCGCACCTGCACCGGTTGCTTGCTATCTATGCTGCCCTGAGTGCTAAGAATATCAATCAGGGCCTGACCGGCACGCAACTGATACAACCCCTCTTGCTCCAATACGCGCTCTAACTGAGCGCCAAGTACTTCCTCATAAAATGCGCACATGCGAGGTACATCATCGGTGCGCAGCACAACATGGTCTAGCCCGTGTAATTGCATTGAATGCTCCTTTTATTGATTAGGATCTAATCACTGTGCGTCACGCTAAGCTATGCTACAGAGACATTCATTACAACGCTAAAGGAGCCGTGATGCAATTGCATACTGCTGCAGATTTAATGACCCCAGCGCCGCTGACCGTAACCGCTGATGCCTCGTTGCATGATGCCCATGCATTAATGCGTGAGCACAATATTCGCCATATTCCCGTTACCGATGAGCACGGCACACTTATTGGCATGCTGACGCAAAAACTGATGATTGCCCAAGTGATGCGCATTATTTCAGTGTTTGGTGCACCGGCACTTGAGCGCAAAGAGAAGCAAACGCAAGTGGGCGATATTATGCTTCAAGATTTTGATACCGTGGCCCCCGGTGATGCTTTAAGTGATATCGCTGAATTTTTTTTCAATAATCGTCATGGCTGTATGCCGGTGGTTGAGGAGCAAAAACTGCTCGGCATACTCACCTCTTCAGACTTTGTGCGCCTAAGCGTTGAGCTGTTGAAAAAGTCATAAAAGTTTAATCTAGCGCAACATCGCTGACATTTATCTGCCCTACACTTGAGGCGAATTTAACAAACCTAGGAACAAGGAATAACCATGGCTTCACAGAATCAACATCGCGTTTATATACCGACCAATGCTCGCGCCAACCAGTATATTCTCGCCGAGTTTAAACCGGATGATGATTTTTACGCCTGCTTTAGCGATTATCGCAGCGCATATCAGCGCGTTGCCCGACAACTGTTCGCGTTATGTGACGATGCCGAGCTCTACAATGTGCATATGCTGGTCAACGACAAGCTGCCCATTGTGCGCTTTCATGAAGAGGCATATTGCTTAGAGACTCAACGGCAGCAGCTGTTCTTTTATAATCCGCGATATCACGAGGCTCATCAGCTACATGGCTGCTGCGAAAGCCGAGCACGCAAAGTACGGTTGCTATTCCTCGCTACAGGTGAAGACATTCGTGCTCATTCTGCCGATTTTCACCGCCGCGTTGCCAAAGTGCTAAGCGCACTGCAAGAGCAACTTCCCGGCGATGCCAATAAGTTGAAAGTGCGTGACCATCAGCACCTAACCTATGATTTGTTCGCCCGCGCCAAAGGGCATAAAGAGAGCTATGGGTATAAACTTAGAGCACTGGCACCACGCTATGAAGCCCGTGGCTGCCCCTTACCCAGCCATCGCGACCTGACTTATGCGCGTTTTACTTTGCCACTCACACGGCAGTTAAAAACGCAGCTATTGGATGCCAGCGCCACGGATTACGGAAACTTTTATAGCCACATTGAAGATGCGTTTATCAGCGCCTGTGAAGCAAAGCGCCTACCGCGCCGCGCAATGGTGGCCAATGGCCGCACACCGCTTATTCGCCACCGTGATATCGACACCAGCGCTCACAATGAGGAACTGGAAAAGCTCAGCTTTGAACCCAGCAAAGGCGAAACCCAAAGTCACGTACTCTTTGATGCCGCCAACTTGGTACAGAGCATTGACTTTGTGATTGTTGCTGGCGTCGAGGATCATCATGATATGGGCTATGGCCGCTTTATGAATCAAGTCGAGAGCGTGATCAAGGCGCTGTGCAATAGCTTACAGGTGAACCCAGAGCGCCAAGATATCAACACCCGCTTTTATCAGCACCTGAGCTACAGCCTATAACTGCACGATAAAAACATTAACAAGGCCGCTATTGAGCGGCCTTTTTTGTTGCTTGGCTCAGTCCCCCACCAGCCTAATTTAGCGCTTTATTCCTTCTGCGAAAAAGACTTTTTTACCATTTATATCAAAACCTTAAAAGTAAACGAGATAGTTTACCTTGCTTACATACATTCATGTATGTATATTCCTGCTCTAGTCGGTTTAATAAATTGTTCAGCTAAAGGTAGGTTATGAATGTAAAAACGCTGGTCGCAGTCACAGTACTTGCGGCGCTTAGCTTAAGTGGTTGCCAGGAGCAACCACAACAACAAGCCCAAACGGCCCCCGCTGCCGTTGAAGTCGAGGCCATAACGTTGTCGCCACAAAGTATTGACCTCAGCACCGAGCTGGTTGGCCGCACGGTCGATTTTCGTCAAGCTGAGATCCGCCCCCAAGTAAGCGGTATTTTACAGGCGCGACTGTTCGAAGAAGGACAAGTGGTGAGCAAAGGAGATGTGTTATATCGGATTGACCCAGCTCCCTACCAAGCTGAACTTGCCAGTGCCAAAGCGGCGCTCGCCAAAGCCCAAGCCAGTGTTCGCAACACTCGCATGAAGGCTGAACGTATCAAAGGCTTATTAGGTAATAAATCGGTCAGCCAGCAAGACTATGATGATGCCGAAGCCACCTTGCTACAAGCAAAGGCCGATTTAGCAGCCGCCAAAGCCGCTGTACTGAGCGCCGAAATTAATCTTGATTACACTCAAATCCGTGCTCCCATTGACGGTCAGATTGGTCGCTCTAGTGTTACCGAAGGGGCGTTGCTGACGGCCAATCAAAGCGCTGCGCTGTCGATAATTCGCCAGCTTGATCCTATTTACGTTGATATGACGCGCGCCGCCTCCAAGTTATCTTCTTTGCGCAGTGCCATGCACCAAGGCAACCTCAGCCAAAACCCCGAGGTTAAACTGAGATTAGAAAATAACGACTGGTATGCGCTCTCCGGTGAGCTGAAGTTCTCCGAGGTAAGCGTTGACCCATCAACGTCTATGGTCACCATGCGCGCAGTGTTCCCCAACCCCAATGGTGAATTACTGCCAGGCATGTTCGTACGAGCGCAGTTAGCTACCGGCCAAGATGATGACGCCTTATTGGTACCGCAAAAAGCCATTGTGCGCACGCCCAAAGGTGAGGCCACAGTGATGGTGGTCAGCAAAGAAGGCACAGCGCAAACTCGCGTAGTTGAGCTCGGTCAAGAGATAAACCAAAGCTGGCAAGTCCACTCCGGTCTACAAGCCGGTGACCAAGTAATAGTCGCCGGGCTGCAAAAGGTTCGCCCCGGTAGCAAAGTGACAGTGGCAAAACAGGGCACGGGGGCATAATTTATGGCTAATTTTTTCATTGGCCGGCCTATTTTTGCTTGGGTGATCGCCATCGTGATCATGCTTGCGGGCCTGCTATCGGTAAAACAGCTGCCCGTTGAGCAATACCCTAAAGTTGCGCCACCGGCGGTCAGCATTAATGCCAGCTACCCTGGTGCCACCGCACAAACAGCTGAAAACGCCATTACCCAGGTGATAGAGCAAGCCATGAACGGCTTGGACAACCTCATGTATATGTCGTCACAAAGTGACTCGGTGGGCAATGTCAGCCTGACGCTCACCTTTGAAACCGGCACTGACCCCGATATTGCTCAGGTTCAGGTGCAAAACAAACTGCAACGGGCAATTCCTCTGTTGCCGCAAGAAGTGCAGCAGCAAGGGGTTTCGGTGGCCAAGTCTAATGGCAGTTTCTTAATGGTTATTGGCTTTATCTCCGAAGATGGTTCGATGAACCGCGAAGACATCGCCGACTATGTGGTTTCTAATGTTAAAGACCCAATTAGCCGCACCCCAGGGGTGGGCAATGTCACCGTATTCGGCAGCCAGTATGCCATGCGTATCTGGCTTGATGCGCAAAAGCTTAACCAATATCAACTGACCCCCACCGATGTCACCGCTGCCATTAAAGTGCAGAATAATCAAGTGACAGCCGGACAGCTTGGCGGCGCCCCGGCATTACCCGGGCAGCAATACAATGCCGCTATCACCGCACAAAGCCGCCTCAGTAGCCCAGAAGAATTTGGCCAAATCCTATTACGGGTTAACGAAGATGGTTCACGAGTGCAGCTTAAAGATGTGGCTCGCGTTGAGCTCGGCGGTGAAGACTATTCCGTTATGGCGCGCTATAACGGCATGCAAGCAACGGGGATCGCCATCGAGTTGGCCACCGGAGCCAATGCCCTCGATACCGCTGAAGCGGTGCGCGATCGCCTTGACGAACTAAAGCCTTATTTCCCAGAAGGGCTCAAGATTGAAGTGCCCTACGACACCACGCCATTCGTTGAGCTTTCTATCAGCTCGGTGGTGCAAACACTGTTTGAAGCCGTGCTTTTGGTGTTTGTGGTGATGTATTTGTTCTTGCAGAACTTCCGCGCCACCTTAATTCCGACCCTAGCGATTCCTGTGGTCTTGCTCGGCACCTTTGGCATTATGTCGGCGATGGGCTTTTCGATAAACACCCTCACCATGTTTGGTATGGTGCTGGCCATCGGCTTGTTGGTGGATGATGCCATTGTTGTGGTCGAAAACGTTGAACGGGTCATGAGCGAGGAAGGCTTGGGGCCTGTGGAAGCGACACGCAAATCCATGGGACAAATCACCGGCGCCTTGGTGGGCATAGGTTTGGTGCTCTCTGCCGTATTTGTGCCGATGGCCTTTTTCGGCGGCGCGACCGGGGCTATCTATAAGCAGTTCTCTATTACCATCGTTTCGGCCATGGCGTTATCGGTGTTGGTGGCGATTATTTTCACGCCGGCCCTGTGTGCCACCATTTTGAAGCCCATCAAAGGCGACCATTTGGAAAAAGGCGGCTTCTTTGGCTGGTTTAACCGTACCTTTGATCGCTCTAACGATGGTTACCAAGGGGCAGTAGGTGGCCTGCTTAAGCGTCCGGTGCGCTCAATGGCGTTATATGGCGCGATTATCGCAGTGATGGCATTGATGTTTGCCCGCCTGCCCTCGTCATTCTTGCCCGATGAGGACCAAGGTATCTTTTTAACCATGGTGCAGCTGCCAAGTGGTGCCAGCCAAGAGCGTACCGAAGAAATAATGACTAAGGTCGCCGATTATTATCATGGCGAAGACTCAGTGCGCTCGGTGTTCACCGTCAGCGGCTTTAGCTTTGCCGGGCGCGGACAAAACGTCGGCCTTGCCTTTGTGCGCCTTAAAGATTGGAGTGAGCGCGACGACAGCCAAAGCGTACAAGCCACTATTGGCCGGGCGATGGGGTATTTTTCTACCATTAAAGAGGCGCAAATTTTTGCCTTTAACTTGCCTCCTATTCAAGAGCTAGGACAAGCCACAGGCTTCAACCTGTTCTTGCAAGATAGGGGCGCCTTAGGCCATGACGCGCTACTGCAGGCCCGTAATCAACTGTTGGGAATGGCGGCGCAGCGCCCTGAGCTGATGGCTGTGCGCCCTAACGGCATGGAAGATGCGGCGCAGTTACAGGTGGATATCGACCAGCTTAAAGCGCAAGCGTTAGGAGTCTCGATTAGCGAGATAAACCAAGCGTTGTCTATTGGCTGGGGCTCGCGTTACGTCAATGACTTCACCGACCGAGGCCGTGTTAAAAAGGTTTATGTGCAAGCCGATGCCGAGTACCGCATGACCCCGGAAGATTTAAGCCATTGGTATGTGCGCAATAACGAAGGTGAAATGGTCTCTTTTGATACCTTCGCCACCAGCCGCTGGGTGTATGGCCCGCAACGTCTAGAGCGTTACAACGGCATCTCAGCCATGGAAATTCAAGGTCAGCCAGCACCAGGGTACAGCTCCGGCGTGGCGATGCAAACCATGGCCGAGCTGGTTGCTCAGTTGCCACCGGGCATTGACTTTGAATGGACCGGCACCTCTTACCAGGAGAAAATGTCTGGCTCCCAGGCGCCGATGCTTTATGCCTTGTCGATTTTGGTGGTGTTCTTATGTTTAGCCGCCCTATACGAGAGCTGGGCTATCCCATTTTCAGTGATTATGGTGGTGCCGCTGGGGATCATCGGGGCGCTCAGTGCCGCCTTCTTGTTCGGTCTTCAGAACGACGTGTATTTCCAAGTGGGCTTATTGACCACCATGGGCTTGGCATCGAAAAACGCGATTCTCATCGTCGAATTTGCCAAAGATTTACAGCAACAAGGTCGCTCGGTGATCAACGCCACGCTCGAAGCCGTGCGCTTGCGTTTACGGCCCATCATCATGACCTCTCTGGCGTTCTCGCTCGGGGTTTTGCCATTGGCGATAAGCTCCGGTGCCGGCTCAGCCAGTCGCAATGCCATTGGTATTGGCGTACTTGGCGGCATGCTCAGTGCCACCTTCTTGGCTATCTTTTTAGTTCCCGTGTTTTATCTCGTGGTGCAAAAGCTCTTTGTTCGAAAGTAACTGCACCCAACCCCAAAGCCGGACTTTTTAGTCCGGCTTTTTTATGCCTAAAAACAAGGTATCAAGGAGGGCTTGCGCTTGCTCAATAAGGTCAATATAACCTGGGTGTTGCAGGAATTTACTGATAAGGCCACCGACGAGGGAGTTCATCGCCGCTGCCGCGACTCGCGGCTCAATAGCGGGGTTAAGCTCACCATTTTCCAATGCTCTGGCGAACGCCAGTGTGAGCGTGTCCTGCACTTCTTGATTGAGTTGTTCTTGTTGTTGTACTGCGGGGTTAAGCTCGTCAACATATTCACAGCGATGGAACACCACCGTTAGCACGCGATGATACTGGGGGTCTTGTTGCACTATCACCAAGGCGCGATGCATCACGTCTTTTATTTGCGCCAAAGCGCTCAGATCATTGGCACTTTGCAGCTCACTGAGCATTTGTCGAAACGGCAGACGAATACGGTCTAACATGGCGTTGAACAGATCGGCTTTGTTGTCAAAATGCCAATAGATTGCGCCGCGCGTGACGCCTGCGGCGCTGGCGATGTGTGCCAAGGTGGTCCGTGACACACCATGCTGGTAAAACTGATGCTCAGCGGCATCTAAGATAGCACTGCGGGTTTGTTCGGCATCAGCCTTCGAACGCCTGACCATGGCCTTGCTCGATTAAGAAATAATGATCGCAATATTAACATAGTTGCTACCTGAACCAACAGCCATCGCGGTGTTATCGATACTCCAGCCGGGCGGTTAGGCGATTAAATAACCTGGGAAAAAAACGCTTGATGGTGGGTGCCCAATAACTTAAGCCTTGGCCAATCACCACTTCTTGCTTTTGCTTTTCAATCGCGATGATGATTTCTTGCACACAGGCGCTCACCGGCATACCGTTTTCAATCGACTGTTCACTGTGATTCTGCGCCACCCCTTTCTCGTTCAAGGAGTTATGAGCAATGCGGGTTTGCACCGAGCCAGGACACACGGTGAGGCAATGAATGCCATCAGCGGCAAGCTCAGCGCGAATGCAATCCATAAAGCCGACCACCGCATATTTGGAGCCGGAATAACCGGAGCGAAACTTAGAGCCCACTTTGCCCGCGACGCTGCTGATTGCCACGATCATCCCCTGCTTTCGGGCCTGCATTTGCGCAACCACCAGTTTAGTCAGGGCCACAGTGCCAAAGTAGTTGACCGCCATTAATTGCTGGTAAGTAGCAAAGTCGGTGTCGGCAAACAAGCTACGTTGCGACACCCCGCCATTATTAATCAAAATATCAATATCACCGATGGCTGCAAGCTGCTCGGGGAGCTCTTTGAGTAGGCTCTCAGCGGCGCTCAAATCCAAAGGTAAGACAACATGTCCCTGCCCCACCAAGCTATTTTTCACCTGCTCAAGGGCTTGCTCGTTGCGCGCCGATAACACCAGCTTAGCGCCTTTGGCCGCAAGTTGTTTAGCCAGCTCCTCACCAATGCCCGATGATGCGCCGCTTAACCACACCCGTTTGCCATCTAAGTTCATTTTATCGCTCCTGCTTGGTGTTCAATTTGCGCTTGCAGCTCTTTGCAAAGCCCCATTAAAAATAAGGCTTCAACGACAACAAATAAGGGCCCAATAACCAAGCCGATTAAATCATCCACGAAGGCAGGTTTTTTGCCCTCGTAATAGTGACCGACAAATTGGAATACCCAGCCCACGACGAATAATCCGATACCAACGGACAGCCACAGCCACGTGCTAAGCATCGCCACGGGCGCAGCCCCGAGCAGGCCCAGCACCAACAATGCGCTCATTAGCAGGCCTAGCCTGAGGGATAGCTTTAAATAATAAAGGCAGGTAATACTCACGACCAACACAGCTGGAGTGAGGCTGAGCGCTAAAACGGTAAAACTCGGGCGAGAGAGCAGCACCAGCAAGGCATACACGATTAAGGGTATGCCGATAAAATGGGTGTATATATTACGTTTATCACGATGATAACGAGCGTAATTACTTAATTGGGTAACCAAGGTTTTCATGGTGTTAGCACCTTTTTTATTATTAACCTTGTGCTCAGTTTAGAGTAAAACCCCTAACTTGCCTATATTTTTGGCTCGTCTCGCTCGCCCTCATCAAGATTGCCAGTGGCATGGGTATTCATGCGTACTAAGTTGGGCTTGCGCTCACTCGCAGCGGCGCTCTTTAATGGTCCCTGCCCCGGTGGAGAATTAGGCTCATCGGACACTGGCTCACCGTTTTTAAAGGGCTGGATCATATTGGCGTATTGTTCAATGAGCCGATGCATTCCCTCTGGTGCTTCACAACGCGTAAACTGCATCTCCACATCAACAATATCGGTTCGCCGGCGGTTGCTGTCGCTGGTTTTCGGCGAAAGGTTCACCTTGAATGCCACTCGCTCGGCATTAAACCCATCCACTTGGTGCGTCGCCCGTTTCAACTCGCTTTCACTGATTTGAATCGACATGTCAAAGCGCATTTTATCTAGGGCTATGCCTTGCGGCTGTACTAAGGCAATAAGCGGCACATACATATCGTGTTGCTCGTCGACTTGCACTTTCACCATTTTCGCCGCTAGCGAGCCATCCTCTTGAGTATCGAAGAACTGCTGCAATTGCATCACATATTGTTGCGATATCATGGTCCCGGTGGTGTTCACCGCATGGTGGATCCCCCGAGTGATATCGGTGAGCATTTGCGCATTCATCTTTTCTTTGCCAAACATCATAAGTCCTTACTATAAATGACATTGGGAGTGCGCAGCCGCTGTAATAACTCAGTGTTAAGAAAATGACTTTGAGCATGCAGCTGCACGTTAACATAGGCGCGCGTATCACCTGCGCGCCCAGAGTGCTCGGAATGTAACAGCACCACATTTGTCTGTTTGGTGTGACAGTGCGTAGACCAATATCGGCTTGGTATTGGCCACAATGCACTGATGGCCTGCCAGCACCGCCGCCAAGCATTTTTTAGTTGCACTTTAGTTGCCACCCTTTTTACCATCTTTACCAGAAGGCGGTGCGATTTCAGCTTTCGTGTCCGCAGGTAAGGCATCAGTAGCAGAAGGTTTACCCTCACCAATAACCACGGGCTTAGTAGCCGCATCGGTGAGAAAATCAATAACCCGCATTAATGCTTCAGGCGGCCCTTGGCGTTTTACTGCGGTATGAATTGAATATTTAGCTCGGGTGTCGGTTTTACGGGTTTGCTCCGACTTATGAGACACCTTGCCGTGTACTTTAACCGAGAATGGACCCCAGCCCATTTTTGCCTCAAAGCCACCCTCACCACTGGTTTCGCTGTGGCTTTCTTCTGATTGTGTCACTTCCAGTTCAAAGTCAATTGATCCTTCTTCGACACAAATATTGGGGTGGGTGATCGCTGCAAGTAGCGGCACCCGCATGGTCTTACGTATGGTGCCCTTGAAGTTACCTTCGGTATCCACTTGGGTTTCATCGTATTCGAACTCAACGTTCACCGCCTTGCCATCTTTAATGCACACGGTCATCAAAAATTCGGCGTAAGCCCGACTTGCCTGTACTTGGGCGGTGATCATTGCATGCAATGGCCCCCCTATCATGCGGTCCAATGGCAGGGCATTAATTACCGAGCCAACGAGTCCTGTATCGATAGCCATAGTTCTCTCCTTTTGTTCCTATTTGCGCTATTGCCATTAAAAACTAGGAGTCGCTGGCTTAACTCGTGCTCTTATGTAAGCCCTTGTAATAAAAGTATCGCCGGATAAGCATAAAGATCACCGTGGCGCCGATGACGGCTGACATCAGGTGGTGTATCAGTAAGTGGCCGACAATAAAGGCCGGGATATCGTCGAAGGAGTCGATCAGCAGCAGCTTAAGTATGAGCGCCACATAAACGCTAAGATGCAAAAGAAACGCGATTTTAAACAAGCGCTTAAACCCTTGCTTCATACTCGGATGAATAGCAACCACCCCCAAGCGCAGCAGTAGCCATGCGCACAACGCAATGGCCATGGACACCACACCTAACCCCAATAACGAGGTTTTAATAAGCACCACCGCTAAAATGACATAAAACCACATCGCTAATACTCACATAAACGTTGATACAACCCCGAAGCCCGGCGCACTGGCGTGGCGATGGCATGGGCCAAGGTGCGCGCATCACAGATCAATTCAATATGCGCCTTGGCACGGGTCACGCCGGTATATACTAATTGGCGATTAAGTCCTTGGCCACCCCGATGCAGCGGCGGCAGCACCATGGCGGTGTGGGCAAACTCAGAGCCTTGTGACTTGTGAATGGTCATAGCAAAGACTTTATCAAATTGCGGTAAACGCCCCGGATAGAATGCCCTGGCCTCGCCCTGCGCGCCCATAAAAACGGCCTGAGGCTCGCCGTTGTCATCCGCCATAATAATGCCAATATCACCGTTAAACAGGTTAAGCTGATAGTCGTTCTGAGTGATCATCAACGGCATACCGATATAAAAGCGCTGCTGCACATTGATTTTCCCCTGCTGAGCGAGGTGATATTCAATGAGTTGGTTAAGCGCATGCACACCAAAGGGCCCCTCTCGCAGTGCGGCAAGTAACTGGAAGCGAGCAAATGCGTCATGCACCTGTGCGGGCGTTGCCCCGGCTGCAATCAATGCTAAGTAGTGGCTGTACTGCTCGGCGCAGCGGGCAATGAGTGCGCTGTAAAACCCCTCATCCAAGGGGTAATAACTAATATCGCTGGCGCCGCTTTGCAGTAGGGATCGTGCTTTTTTACTATCGGCTGTGTTAATTGCATACGCCAGTTGGCCTATGCCACTGTCGCCATCAAAGCGATAGCTGTGCTGCAAAAAGGCAACATGATCGGTTAACGCATAGGGAGATTGCTGGCCACTGTGATAAGAATGCTCACCGCATAAATAGCCAAGTTGCTCGGCGCGCTGGTCACTGTAGTGCGGCAGCTGGCCAAGGGTACATTCACTGCAAATATCAGCCATGATATTGCCCGTGTCCACCGAACTCAGCTGGTCTTTATCGCCCAATAAAATTAACCGAGTGTGCGGTGCTAAGGCGTCTACCAATTTACTCATCAGGCTAATATCGACCATGGACGCTTCATCGACAATCACTAAATCGGCATGCACCGGATTACCCCGGTGATGGCGAAAATGATTGGACATGGGCACCGTGCCTAACAACCGATGCAGGGTTTGCGCTTGCTCGGGAATACTCTCTAATACCGCCTGGTCGGTCTGAGCTAAGCCGCCTTTTGCTCCTTGAATAGACTCGCTTAGGCGCGCTGCTGCTTTGCCGGTTGGAGCAACCAGTTCAATGTGCAAAGGGGCTTGGGCATAGAGCGATTGTAAAATCGCCAACAAACGCGTCACGGTGGTGGTTTTACCGGTACCCGGACCGCCGGTGATCACACAAAACTTACTGGTGGCCGCCAGAGCACAGGCCACTTTTTGCCAGTCAGGTTCGCTGTTTTGATTGTTAAAGTAATGGGCCAACAGCGCTTTGAGCGCCGGCAAGTCAAGCTCCAAAGGCTGCTTAGCTAACTGCAAAAAGCGCGCGGTTAACTGCGCTTCATAGCCATCATAGCGCGCCAGATAGACGCGCTGCCCATGTATGCGCAGCGGTTTTTCAGCCCCAGTACACGGCAAGGCATTAAGGCAGCCGAGGGCATCAAAGTCAGGCGCAAAAAACGCGGGCACTGGCGCGCGGGTGTCGAGCTCAAAGGGGTTGTCCCAGTTCACACTGTGCAAATCTAAGCAGGTATGCTGCTCATGCATAGCTTTGAGCAACAGCAGGATAATATAAAATCCCTCGCTGTAAGGTGGTTGCTGCTCATCGACGAGTAACGCCGCCAACTCGACATCCACGGTACGCACTTTACGCTGTTCTAACAGTACCTCAAGCATAGTGCGCTCCTTTGGCGAAAAGCCCGTCTAAGGTGTCGATTTCAGCAACACTGAATGGCCGATAGTACACTCCGTGTCCCTCGGGCATCGCTCGTAAAAAGGTATACACCATGCCACCTAGGTGCTTAGCGGGGTCATAATCAGGCAATCGCGCCGCCAGCAAGCGGTGCAATGCCACCATATAAATCGCCCCTTGGACATGATAGCTATGGGCATTCATGGCGTGCGTTAAGGCTTCATCGTTATAATCATCGGCGCTTTCGCCGAGGTAATTCGATTTGTAATCAAGCACGTAATAGCGCCCCTGATAGCAAAAGATTAAATCAATAAAGCCTTTTAGCACGCCTTTAACACGTTCAAAATCAAGACCAAAGTCATAGCCAAACAGGCTTATCATGGAGGCATTGAAATGTTGGGCATCAAGCTCATTGAGCGCGAGATGAAACTCCATCTCCACTAAACAATCATCGCTTTGTAATTGCCCCAGATAAAGCCCTGACTCGAGTATGGGGCAGCGCATAATCGCCGCCATCCAGCTGCACAGCAGCGCATGCCAGCTCTCATCCAGTGCGTATTTATGCAGGGTATGGACGATCACTTGCTCAAGCTCTTCCATGGCCTGCGCCTCACCGGCGAGCACGCCGCGAAAAGAGATTTGCTCGAGTATATCGTGCAGTGCACTGCCAGGCCCCGGGCCTTTGGGAAAATCATAAGCCGTTAGCTGCGCCACCGGGAGGGCCTGCTTAAGCACTAAACTTTGCTGCAAACGGTGATCCTCATCATCACCGCCACTGTGACTGGCACCATGATAATCACTGTGCTTGAAGCTCAAGGCGCTAAAGCTGGTGGCCCGCCAGTTGCGCTCAATGACCGCCTGTTGGGCGCGCACATGGCGCTCATCGGCCGCGTTTTCCTGTACCAGATTCTCACCCGATTTATAATGATCTGCATCGGTTAAACTCATGTCCGGGTAAGGCGCGAGCCGAGCCTGCAGCAGCTCACGAACATTCTCCGTGCCCTCAGCCCCTGGAAATAATAAGTACCCTAGCGCGCTTTGCAAAAGCTGCGAGCGTTTATGTTTACCCAAATTATAAAGCCCTAAAGCACAGTGATAGATGGGCCGGGTCAGGGCCACATACAGTAACCTTAAGTCCTCGGCTAAACGCTCGCGCTCAGCGCGCGCAAGGTTCTCTTGTTGTTTAGATAAATCTAAGTACAGCTGCCCTTGGTGGTGATAATAAGCGGCACTGGCGCTGCGGAAATTGACCGCAAACGGCATAAACACAATGGGGTATTCTAATCCTTTAGAAGCATGCATGGTCACGATTTGCACCAGCTGGGCATCGGACTCCAAACGCAGCTGGGCGCTGTCACCCTCACTGCTATCACGGGTCAATTGCTGGTGAAAATATTTCAGCAACCGCGCCGTGCCATCCAGTTCAAGTTGCTTATGCTGGAGAATTTCACCGAGATGACGAAAATCCGTTAATAGGCGCTCAACATCCCACCCGTGCTCGGCCCATACTTGCGGTAATTGATTTTGCCATAACAGCTGCTCGAGCATTGCCAACGCGCCATCGCGGTACCAACGCCGCTTGAGCTCGGCGAAGTGCTGCAATTGTTGCTGCCACTGCTCGGCATCATCGCTCAGTGCCAGCAGTTGTGCGCTATTGAAGTTATAAAATGGCCCTGCCAGCAAGCCCCGCAGTGCGCGCTCATCATAGGGACCGTGTATAATTGCCAACAAGCGGTAAAGATGTTGCGCCAGCGGTTGCTTAAACACACTTTCGCGGGCTAGATAAACACTGGCAACGCCTTGGCGGGTGAGCGTCTGTTTCATCAGTGCCGCTTCGCCTCTGTCGCGTACCAAGATGCAAAAATCGCCGGCGCACGGTGGTGTCTCACCCAGCAGCAAGTCGCCTTGTTGCGCCGCCGCCAACAAAAAATGAACCCGTTTTGCAAATGCCTCGGCCAGGGCGCTTTGTCCTTGCTCTTTCGATAACACCTCAGCACCGCTGCCGTAAAAGGCAAAATCCATGGCACCGAGCGCCTCGCCTTTATACAACAGCGCTTTATCTTTGCCATTCGCTTTCACCTCTTGGTAAGGAATGGCATCGTTAAAGATAAAGCTCTGCGGGTGACTGCTGAATAAGTTATTGACACTTTCCACTAATGGCGTTGCCGAGCGGAAGTTTTTTGCCAAAGTATACTGCTGCTGCGCGCTCAGTTGTTGCTTGGCATCGATATAGGTAAAAATATCGGCGCCACGAAAGCCATAAATGGCCTGCTTGGGATCCCCTATCATGGTGAGGTTAGTGAACTGTTCATCGCTGGGGCGATAAATAGTGCTGAAAATACCATACTGAATGGGATCGGTGTCTTGGAACTCATCGATCATCGCCACTGGGTATTGGCGGCGAATTTGCTGTTGCAGCTGGTTGTCGCTGTCGTTGTGCAACGCATCATAGAGCTGACTAAGCAGGTCATCAGGGGCGATAATGCCGGTGCGCGCTTTGTTGCTCTGCACATGGCGACGCACATAGGCGAGCGCCAAGACACATATCACCTGCGCAAGGCGCTCACCCAGGCCCTGGCTAAGCTGCGCCATACGTTCAAATTCCACCACCAAAGGATGAGAAAAAGGTTGGCCATTTTTCTTATAAATGCTGGGGTCCTCAAGGCTTTGCGCACTCCATAAGCTAAAGGAGTGTTTGGCCGCGCCTAAACTCAACTGGGTATCATCATTGTAGCTAAACGCTACCAAGCCCGCCAAATTACTTTTATGCTTAGGTTTGGCATTGCCTTTGATGTCACTGGCGGCAATGGCATTGAAGAAATCGCCCTCGCGCAGTGCCTGTTTGAATTGGGGCAAAGCCTTTAGGTATTCGCTTTGGCATTTCCACACTCGGGTCAGCTCAGCCTCAGGGTCATCAATGTGCGGTTGTAACTGCAGCTGTTCGCGATTAATGAGCGCACGCAGCTCTTTTAGCAAGCTATGCGGCGAGCTGTAATGAGCGAGGACCGCCTGCGCTTGCTCTGCACGCAGCGGATACACAAACTGTCGCCAAAAATCGAATACCGCCTGTTCATGCAGCTCACTTTCATCCAGGGTGAAGCGCAAATTAAAGGCCATATTCGATTCAAACGCATGTTGTTTAAGCATACGCTGACAAAATCCATGAATGGTGTAAATGGCACTTTCATCCAAGGATTTCGCTGCCATATCGAGACGATTAAATGCCTGTTGACGATCGTCAAGCTGCGCTATCAAGTCACGCAATAGCTCATCGCTGCTGTGCTCCCCTAGCAGCATGTTTTTTGCCATGCTAATGCGCGCCCGTACCCGGTCTTTGATTTCACTGGTGGCGGCCTCGGTAAAGGTCACCACCAATATTTGCTCCACCGTCAGGGGCTCGCCTTGGTTGCCCTGGGCATCTTCATACAGGCCCAATAAGTAGCGCAAATACAACCCAGTGATGGTATAAGTTTTACCGGTTCCGGCACTGGCCTCAATAAGCTGTTGTCCATCAAAGGCAAGGGTGACAGGATTAAGCGTCTGCATAGCGTTGCTCCTCGCCTGATTGCGCTATGGGTTGCAACAATCGCGTACTCCAGTCACAGAATTCCTGCTCGCACTGGAAAAGGTCGGCAAAGTCGGTGGCGATGTAAGGGTCGCTGCGCTCGGCGACCCCCACATAAGGACTGCCGACGAACTTAATATTGGCTTTATTCATATCTTGGCTTTGTATCCACTCCCAGCCACTGGCGGGGAAAAATGCCACACTGCTTTGATGGCTGCTAGTAAACAGTTCTAGCCAAGGCGCTAATAACTGTGCGGCACGCTCAGCATGCATCGGGGCAAAAGACACTTGCTCGTCTAAGCCCATCACCACGGTGGTGAGTGCCTCCCCACACAGCTGCGCGAGTAAGTGATAAATAAACCCTTGGATCCTATCCTTCGCTTTAATACTGGCGCTGCGATAAAACACCTGTTGACTGCCATAGAGATGCGCTAACCAGCCTTGCAAGCGTACCCCAGCAACCATGATATCCACTTCCAGCATTTGCGCCATTTGCCCTTGCGTACGCAGCTGCACCTGCTCTGCTAGTGGGCTGATACGACTACGCAGTTGCTGCAAGGTCAATGTCGATAACACGCCTTGGGGCAGCACCCCGCGCTGGATAATTTCCTCATCACTCGGGGCGCTACCGTGCAGTTGTCCTTCAAGCAGCTCATCGAGTAATTGATAACGCGATAAGGCATCTAAATCAAAATGTTCGATATCTTCATCGTGTGCATCAATGCCATCGATGCGCACCCCAAGTACTTGTTGATAAAAATAACGTTGTGGGCGAGTAGCGCACTGCAGCAAGGTATCGAGCTCGCACAGTTGTGGCGCTGTGACAGCCAAAGGCTGAGTCTGTTGTTGATGTACTTGTGCGCCCGTTAACGGCAAGGCCCACACCGGATTAAAGCTTTGCCAACGGCTGTCCTTTTGATAATACTGCGGATGAAACGGCTGCAGATGGTGCTCTATCACTAATCGGCTTGTGAACGCATCATCGCTGTCTTGCCAGCAAAAACTGCGGTCCAAATATTCGCACAACTCACTGACTAATACCGAGGGCATTCGGGGGCTGTTATCGCGGCTAGAGCGACCGATGTAACTGAGATATAAGCTATCTCTGGCGCTCAACAAGGCCTCTAAAAATAAATAGCGGTCGTCTAGGCGACGTGAGCGGTCGCCTTTGCGTCGCTGACTGTAAGGCACCAGGTCAAAACCAATAGGCTGTACACTGCGCGGGTAATCAGCATCGTTCAGCCCCAAGATACAGACCTTTTTAAAGGGCACGGCGCGCATCGGCATCAGCGTACAAAAATTAACTTTACCGATTAAAAACCGCTGCCCCACCCCTTTTTGCTCGACACCTTGTTGAATCAAGGTGGCGAAGATCCGTGCCGAGATAGGCCCTTGATAGTCGCCATTATCATAGTGCTTTTCAATGTCACTATAGAGGCCATCTAACAAGGCTAAGTCCGCTGCGCTTAAATGCTCTATTGCCATCACTTCACTGGCTATTGCGCGCAAACTGGTACACTTATCCAATAAGCTTGCCTCACCACTAAGTGCCTGCTTGGCCTGCAACAACACATTGATAAAGGCCAAGAGTTTGCTCAATGTATCACTGGCCATGCCCTCAACTGCGTCAGCCGGATAAACCCCATGATAAGGCGCATCGGTGGCCGCGATGCCTAACAATAATCGCTTTATTCCCAAACGCCAGGTGTTGAGATCAATACTTGGCAGGTTGAATTCTTGTTTGTGCGCGCCATCAATTCCCCACTTCACCCCGACTTGCTCAAGCCACACTTGGCACTGCTCGAGTTCGCTGGCGACAAAGCCAAAATGCTGGCTAATGGCCTCAATGTATAATAAATCCATCAACTCACTGACACCAAAGCGGCTAAAGGGTAGATTCACCAAGCTCACCAAGGCATTAACAATAGGCTGCTCTTGGGCAATGGATAAGTCGGCAATGGCATAGGGAATATGGCGCTCGCCTTTGGCGCCACCAAACACCGCTTCAATAAAAGCGCTGTACTGGCCGACATCAGGCATCATCACAATGATGTCTTTAGGTGTTAGGGTTGGGTCGCGGGCAAACTCAGCAAGTAGATGGTCGTGTAGGCACTCCACTTCGCGCAAAGCGGTGTGGCAATTACTGATTAACAGGGAATGATCTTGTTGCGCCAATGCTATCTTGCCCTGCTCACTGATAAACCAGCTAGGGTCTTGCGCTAAGCTTTCACCTTTGAAAGCTAATTCATATACCTCTTGCTGTAGACGACCCAATAAATGCGGCGCAAATTCATCATCGAAACCATCCAGCCACTTGCCATCTAATTGCAGCAGTTGCTCTAGGTAATCGCGGCCAAGCTTACCCCATGATGCCAATAACGGATTACCGACGATAAAATATTGTTGCTCAGATTCAGCCGCGTCGATATTAGGCTTACGTTGATATTGAGTGTGTATTTTAGCCAGCGTTTTCTCATCGACGATATCGCCCCAATAATGTTCACTGGGGTTGAACAGAAATATCAACACATCCGTGTGCTCACTGAGCGCCTGAAAGATCGCTAGCTGCGATTGCGCCAAAGCGGAGATACCAAACAAGCAAATACGTGGCGGCAGTTGCAACTGCCCTGCCGCCAGTGCATCCAGTAATCCTTGGTGCATATTAGCGCGATGGTATGGGCTTTGATCCAGCTCTTGAACACGCGCGACTAAAGCACGCCAAAGATCGGGCTGCCAAGGTGCATGGCTAATATCAACGTCATCTAGTTGATCTTCACCCGCTTGCCAACGAGCCAACCACTGTGGTCGATACATTAGATAATGATCGAACACATCGGCAATTTTTTCACACAGGGCATAGCGTTTGTGACCATCATCGTCACCATCAAGGTAACGCATTAGGGGTTGATAATGAGTCTGTGTTAATTTTTGCGGCAACAGTTCGTAGAGCTTCCATGTCATATTGGCTTTGTTAAACGACGACTCTGGCGGAACATCAGGCAAAGCTTGCTGGTACAAAGACCAGATAAAACTCGAAGGTAATGGAAAGTCGACCTGTGCACATACGCCTAACTGCGCTGTAAGCTCAAGTTTCAACCATTGTGACATTCCTGGAGAATGCACCAATACTTGCTCTTTATGGAAAATATTAGAACTGCTGGTATTAGCCAGCAACGCGCAGAGCTGGGCGCTGAGAATCTCCATACGGTTTGACTGTATTATATGCAGCATGTGTTATCGGTATTATTGGAATGCCTAGATAGCCAGTGTACGCAATTTTAATGACGGGCACTAGGTTGACATCACAGTGTATTTTCACCTTATTGGTGATTGTTAAGCGGCTTCATTGTTGCGCCTAAGTTAATAGCAAAATATTCGGTAACATCTTGAATTTGCATATTTTAGGAACATAGATTAAGTTATAACCACAATGGAATGAATTAGCACACAGGAGCGTGCCAATGCGATTGATTGCTTTCAGCCTTTTTTGTGCCGGCTTACTTGCTTGCTCAGTGACGCTGCTTGGTGATTTTGGGCAACATCGCCCACTTATCTCTGATTTAGTGACCCAATCTCAAACCCTATCCCCGCAAGTGAAGGGGAAGCTTGCTTTGGGCGGCTCTGAGCTGGCCAATGTCGAAATTACCCGCACCTTATCGGTGGGCGATCAGCAATTCGTTAGCCGCGCGAAAACAGACAGCAGCGGACACTTTTACTTTGCCCCCATGACCACAGAGCACCCTGTTTTTGGCGAGCCTCCTGAGCGCTTATGGCAGGACATCAGTGTGCGCTACCAAGGCCAACAGTACGTGTTATGGTACACCGCCATTGACCATGAATTAGACAACTTCGTGCTACAAGAAACCCTGTCGCAATTGCAGTGTAATTTGCTCTCCACTGAAAATGAATTCAACATCAGCGATAAGCGCCGCCCTAGCCTGCCTGTGAATGTCTACTCGATATGTGATTTACATGTGCAAAAATCGGCACAAAAAAAAGCCGCTGTTATCAGCGGCTAAGTCGGGGTCTAATCAGAGTTCAAGCAACACATACGTCATTACTTGCCACTCATCATAAAGCGCCAAAATTGCAAATTCATGACAAGGGTCATATTTTTGCATTTTCTTCGCTCACCACCAAAAAAATAGCGGCACTGCAAAGCGAGCGCAGCCTTTTTAGTAAAGTTCAGCCAACATATCATCAGTGTATGGCGTGAGTGGTTTTTGCGCTTTCACTTTGGCGACCAAATCGGGGTTGGCAATAAAAGGACGACCTAAGGCAAGTAAATCAAACTCTTCATTACTGATTGCCTCGGCGCCTTGCTCCGGCGTATAACTGCCAACACCTACCAAGTTCCCGTTATAGTGTTTACGTAGATATTGCGAGGCACTGCCGTTGCCACCAAGATAAGGGAAACGCATGCTGTCATCGAAAATACCCAAGTGCAGATACGCAAGGTTTCGATGATTCAGCTGCTCCAGTAAATAGTCGAACACGGCGGTATCTTGCTCATCGCCCTCATCGAGCAGGAAGTACGCCCCAGGGGATAACCGTAAACCAACTTTCGCAGCACCCACACGCGCGATTACAGCGTCGACCACCTCAAGTGCAAAACGTGCGCGATTGGCAGCATTGCCGCCATAGTTGTCGTTGCGTTGATTGCTACTGTGGTGCAGGAATTGATCAATCAGGTAGCCATTAGCACCATGGATCTCAACGCCGTCAAAACCAGCTTCTATCGCGTTTTCTGCTGCTTTAGCGTAATCAGCCACAAGCTGTTCGATTTGCGCTTCACTCGCGGCTTTAGGTGTTTGATAACTTAATTCACGCATGCGCGGCACAGTGCCTTCGATACCAATCGCACTGGCACCGAGCACATCCCCTGCAAAAAAGTGTGGATGGGCGACACGGCCGACATGCCAAAGTTGGCAAAATATCTTGCCTCCTTGGTCATGCACTTGCTCGGTGACATTGCGCCAACCTTGTATTTGCTCACTGGTGAATATACCCGGCACATTCGGATAGCCTTGAGCATCAGGGCGAATAATTGTGGCTTCACTAATGATCAACCCAGCATCAGCGCGACGAGCATAATAAGCCGCCATTTTTTCCGTTGGTACGAGATTCTCATCCGCCATACAGCGCGTAAGCGGCGCCATAAGAATGCGATTTTTAAGAGTCAGTTCGTCATTTAAAGCATAAGGTTGTAAAAGAAGATCGGTCATATAAAGCATATTTGTTTTTTGAATGTATATTCAACGTATGGATTATTGAATGCTAATTCAAGTAAATATTGAAAATAAATGGTACCATGTTGGTTATCTTAGTTAGCAGCATCATGTCGTTTTTATGCGCAGCGCCGAATTTGACCGAGCCCACGTTTTACAACAAGCCATGCAAACCTTTATGGAGCATGGTTACAGCAAAGCCAGCATGCAAAAACTAACCCAAGCAACGGGGTTGCATCCGGGCTCTATTTATTGCGCATTTGGCAGTAAAAAAGGCCTGTTTATCGAGGCGGTGAGTCACTACCATCAGCAAAAACAACAAGCGTTCGACACCATTTTTAACGCCCAACGCCCGGTTGTTGATAGTTTGCGTGAATTTATCGCCAACACGGTGACTGAGTGCGTGCAAAAGACCTGTGCGAAGGTATGTTTGCTCACTCGCTCTTTAAATGAAATTGAAGGCCAAGACCCGGAAGTGGCCAATATTCTTGCACAAAACCTCAAGCAATTGGAGCAGAACCTAGCTGCGCAAATTCGCCGCGCTCAACACCAAGGTGAAGCCGTGAACCAAGATGACGCGATGAAGCTAGCGCGCTTTTTGGCCATGGGCATTTACGGCATGCGCACCTATGCTTTTACACAGCCAGATGAAGCCCTGTTAACACAAATGGGCGAACAACTTTTAGCCGCTATTATTGTTGATTAACTTGAAATTCATCGCTATCGCCCATAATACAGCTAATATTCCACATTCAGTGGGGGATGAAACACAATTGACCAAAGCTGACGGCGAAAATCTCTGCACGTAATTGGTTTTGGTGAAATGTGTACCTCTTCACACATTAATAATTAATAGAAGAGTACAACATGACAACACATATACGCTCCGCACTTATTGCCGAAGGCGGTGGACAAAAAGGCATTTTTACCGCAGGCGTGCTCGATGCTTTCCTAGAAAAGAAATTTGCGCCCTTCGATTTAAAAGTCGGTGTTTCTGCAGGCGCCCAAAACCTCGCTGCTTACTGTGCTCGGGCGCGCCAATACGCGCAAACAGCGATTGAGCACCTCACCACAGAGCAACAGTTTTTTCGACCGGCCCGGTTTTTCACCGGTGGTAATGTTATTGACCTAGACTGGTATTTTCATCAAGTTGAGCACAACGGCAAGGTGCGCTTCCCTACTGAGCCTAATAACCTCACGCCAGAGAGTAATTTTTATGCGGTAGCTAGCCACTACGACTCGTTTGAGCCGCATTACTTACATACTTGGCATGAAAATATGTTTGCGCACCTAAAAGCCTCAAGCGCCATCCCATTTTTGTATCGTCCCGGCGTAAAAGTCGAAGGCCATGGCATGATGGATGGTGGCGTTGCCGACCCCCTGCCGGTGCGGTGGGCTCATGAAAAAGGCGCGAAAACCATTTGGGTGATCCGCACAGTTGAAGCTCATGATGATGGCAAGATGCCGGTGTTGGAGAGGCTTAAACCTATTATGAGGCGCATCAACCAATCACCACGGATGTTTGAAATTTATCATCACTATCAGCAGCGCTACGCCGAGGCTGTTGAGTTTATGAGGTCACCACCTGAAGGTGTTAACGTGGTTCAAATAGCCCCAACTCGGCCATTACAATCTATGGTGTTAGGCTCAAGTATCGAGACTTTAGAAGAGGACTATCGCCTAGGTTTTGAAGTTGGCTTAAAAGCAGTCAATCGATGGAAAGAGCCCGAGCCACAACCTGAGGCAGTATAATTAGGCCTCGGGTTGCGCTGCTTATTGTTAAAGCTAAAACATGGTATTGGTATTTTTGGCTTGCTCAGGGATGGCTTGAATGACATCCCAGTGCTCAACAATTTTGCCATTTTCCACACGAAATATATCAACAATGGCACCGCCATTCGGCTGCGGCCAATGGTCACTTTTAACATGTAATACCACCAAGTCGCCCTCAGCTATCACCCGCACTATTTCACCACTGGGTCCGGCGCTTTTATCTCGTTTAGGCAAGCTGCGCAATAACGCCCGCAGCCCTTCTTTACCATCTGCGACCATGGGGTTATGCTGGATATAGCGCGGACCTAGGTACTTATCGATATGTGTCCCGTCTTCGGCGAGTACCACATCGGTATAAAAATCAATGACCAGTTGTTTGTTTTTGGTTAGTTGGTCTTCAGCCAATACACTGGTGCTAAATAAAATCATGAGTGTAATGAGTATTTGCTTCATCGCTGCCTCTAATGCTTGGAAAGTGACCCGTCCCGTATTATAAAATGAGCCTACAGAGCTCGTTTTATGGGTTGGGTTGCATGTTGCCAGCTTAGAATAAACGCAAAAACATCCGATGAGCAGTGAATTTCGTTAACAGTAGTTTTAATTAATCTGAATGAAATTTATCGACAAAAACCTAGGTCTGAGCGGCGCTTTTAATCATCGCCCTATTAAGTAGTGACAGCGCTAGCCATCACCACCTAAAACAGAAGAAGATTGAACGGCTAGTCTGCTTGCGCAGTTAGCCATAGGTAATCATGCGGCTTAAAAAGTACATAAACAATGGCGAGCATAATTCGCGGACCACGTAAGTTTGAACCTCCGCTTAGCTGCGCCGTCCCTTCTGTTGGCACGTTAATACGCACTTTATTAGAGCGGCACCAGTCCACTTTTAAATAAACTTCTTTTTCGCCTGGTGGCACATCAAACTCAACACTTTCGCCATTACCAATTTTACCCAACGCCTTACCTTCACACATAACCGTGTACTTTCTAGCTCTATCTGCATAGCCACTATCACGACTAATTCGTAGTTTACTCATGGTTTTCCTTAACACCTTAACGGCGACAGTCATCAAAGCCGTGAGTGTAACAAAAATTGCCATGAATAATTGAAAATGCTTTTAGCTCAGTTATCTATACTTTTATCTTGCCAAATTCCTGACTCTGTTTGCCCCTGTATCTTGACCTTTGCTACGCAAAATTCAGGAGCTTTACCCTGCTTACGCTGGCGATGGTAGTCTGATGTAACGCGTTTAATTGTCGGCGTAAGCTGCACAATCGCGATGATATTAACCAGCGTCATTAAACCTAAGGCCATATCTGCTAGGCTCCACACCTGCTCAAGCTTGGCACTGGCTCCCCACAGCATCATCGCCAGATAACTGAGCATGTACAGGCCTCTGCCCATGCGATTATCCAGAGCAAAAAGGTGCAAGTTGCTCTCGGCATAGGCGAAGTTTGCCACCACTGAGGTAAATGCAAACAAAGTAATTGCCGCCGCAACAAAATACACACCGGCATCGGCCATATGCGCGGTCATCGCATCCTGAGTGAGGCGAATGCCCTCCATATCGCCGCTGATGGGGATATCCGCCAGTAATATAATCACCGCCGTGCAGCTGCATAGCACTATGGTATCGAAAAACACCCCCAGCATTTGTATATACCCTTGTGTGGCTGGATGATTTGGCGTTGGTGTTGCCGCACCTGCTGCGTGGGGGACACTCCCGGCTCCAGCCTCATTGGAATAAAGGCCGCGCTGAATGCCATTTTTAATCGCCGCTCCGAGCGCCCCAGCTCCCGCTTCTTGCAGGCCGAGCGCACTGTGCAAAATATCACTGAGCATCGCCGGCACTCGTTCATAGTTGATCATCGTCACCACCAGGGCACTAAACACAAAAATCAACCCCATTAGCGGCACCACTCGCTCGGCAAAACGGGCAATGGCCTTAAAGCCACCGGCGATGATACTGCCTGTGACTAAGGTGATAACCAAACCGGCATAAAATCGGTCCATGCCAAAGGCGTGATGCAACGCATCGGTGATAGTGTTGGTTTGCATGGCACTAAAGCTAAAGCCATAACCGAGAAACAAACACAGCGCGAAAGCAATGGCTAACCATTTTTGCCCCAGTCCCATTTGAATGTAGTACGCAGGGCCGCCTCGAAATTCGCCTTGGCTATCACGTACCTTATACACTTGCCCTAGTACGCTTTCGGCAAAACCGGTGGCCATACCGAGTATGGCAATCACCCACATCCAAAACACCGCACCACTGCCGCCCAAAGAAATAGCCACGGCCACCCCGGCGAGGTTGCCAGTGCCCACACGAGCACTTAGGCCGGTACACAGCGCTTGAAATGAGCTTATTTGGTTTTTACCCGCCTGAGCACTAGTTCTTAATAGCGAAAACATATGGGTAAAATGAGTGAGCTGAATCCCTTTGAGCGAAATCGAAAACCACACACCAGCAAAGAGCAGTAAATAAATAAGGACCTGCCCTTCTCCCCATAACAGCGCATTTACGCTGGCTACCAATGACTCTAGCAATGCTCACTCCAAGTGCTTGTAAAACTGCTTGTTTATGTCACTTTATACTAGGCTATGGAGATAAAAATGCGACTTTAGGCGGGATATAATCTAGGAGGCCAAGCCTCCTAGATAGGCAGTAACGCTAAGGTTGAGCGAGTTGTCGTTTCACCTCATCACTGTCTTGGTTGCTGTAGTTTTGGGCGCTAAGCCCTAACCAATGCGGCACGGTGGCACCGATAAACACCGATGACCAAGTGCCCACCAGCACACCCACAAACAAGGTGATGGCAAACCCTTGCAGAGGTGGCCCTGCCAACGCCCAGATACTGACAATCGTCGCCAGTGTGGTCATTGAGGTAATCAGCGTGCGACTCATGGATGCGGCTATGGCGGTATTGATACTCACCGCCACTGATTGTGCAGGCTTAGCGCGGACAATCTCACGCACCTTATCACCGATAACAATGGAGTCATTGAGCGAATAACCAATGATGGCAAGGATGGCAGCTAACACCGTTAAGGTGAAGGAGACATCAAAGAGCACTAGCACCGCCAGCGTCAGTGCAACGTCATGCACCAGCGCCAAAGTGGCCGCCAGCGCCAAACGCCATTCAAAGCGACAAACTAAATACAGCATCACCGCTAGGGTTGCGAATAACAGCGCCATCAGCCCTTGGTCGATGAGCTCGTCACCGGCCTGTGCACCTAAGAAGCTGCTATCCAGTAGCACCAATGCGTTGTCATTGACCCAGGCATCGAGCCACTTAGGGTTGCTCTGCCCTTCGCTCGGTGGTTGAAACAATTGATATTGATTATCACTGTGCGCACTTAATTGAAAATCGCCACTGAGTATGCCCTCTAATTGACTTTGTAGTTGCTGCTGAGTGAGCGCCTCAGGCGCTTGAAATTGATGCACATAACCGCCGGTAAAATCCTGGCCAAGCGGTACTCCTTTGATAGCAATCACAGAGCCGGCGAGTGCTAGCATAAGCATACTGACCGCCATTCCCAGATGGCGTAATCGCGTTAAATAATTAGCCATGACGCACCTCCTTCGCAGCTGCGAACAACCACTGTGACAAGTAAGAAGACACCAATACACCGCTAAATACACTGGTGAGAATGCCCAGCGCCAAAGTAATGGCAAAACCTTTAACTGGGCCATAGCCCACACCGATAAGCACTAAGGCACTGATAAATGTCGTTAAGTTGGCATCAATAATACTGCTCATCGCGCCTTGATAGCCACGTTTGAGCGCCTGTAGGCGGGTTCTGTCTAAGCGCAGTTCCTCCTTGATACGCTCAAAGATAATGACGTTGGTATCCACCGCCATGCCAATGGTCAGCACCAAACCGGCGATCCCAGGTAGCGTTAAAACCACGCCGGGTAGCAGTGACATTAGCCCCACCAAAGCAATTAGGTTAATTACCAATGCAAGGTTGGCGACAATCCCTAAACGCCGATACCACAGCAGCATAAACGACAATGTCAACGCCAAGCCCAATAACAAGGCGTTAAAACCGTTCTCTATGTTTTGCTTACCGAGGCTGGGGGTCATGGTTTGCTCTTTGACTATGGTAATGGGTGCTTCTAATGAGCCTGCGCGCAATACTAAGGCTAAGTCTTGAGCCCGTTGCCAGGTGCCCAGCCCGGTAATACTAAAACGTGTTCCCAAGGCTTCGTTAATGGTCGCCACAGATATGACCTGCTCGCGCATTTGCACCTCACCTTGCGCATCTGCTACATATTCACTGTACAAGGTGGCCATGGGTTGACCTATGTGCGCACGCGAGAACCGATTAATTTTATCTCCTCCTGCTGAAGATAACTGCAACTGCACCATCGGCTGTCCCATTTCATCTCGACCAGCTTGAGCACCGGTGATATCTGCACCCGTAAATATCGCTTTACTCTCTATGGCGATGCTGTGCCCTTGCTCTGTGCGCACCCGCTTACCGCCAATTTCTTGCAGGCCGTGAAAAGAAAGCTGTGCAGTGGCACCAATAATACGTTTTGCCTCACTGGGGTCTTGCACGCCGGGTAGCTCAATACGAATAGCCCGCTCGCCTTGGCGTTGCACCACAGCTTCGGTTATGCCTAGCTCCTCAATACGCGAGCGCAAAGTAGACAACGCTTGTGTCATATCTGCCTGAGCAAATTGCTGTTGCTGCGCACTCGGGTAGCGTAAAGATACTATTTCTAAGCTGCCTTGCTGCGCGCGACCGATATCCAGTTTTGGATAGGCCGCTTGCAACTTATCAGCCAATTGCTGTAAGTGCGCTTGGTTAGCTGGCGCGGCCACTAAGCGTACTTCGTTATTTTGCGGCGAGTGTATTTTTATGCCCCGTAAACGCGCTTTAACTCTCAGCGTATTGGCCTCTTCGGCAATGCTTTTTAACCGTGTGGCGAGTGCTTGGTCAGTATCCACTTGCAATACGAAAAGCACCCCTCCCCCTAAGTCCAGACCGAGCTTCATCGGCGCTAAGCCCAAACTTTGCAGCCACTGTGGTGTGCTGCTTTGGCTGACGACTTTGACCTGATCATGCCCATACTCACGCAAGGTACGTGCGGCTTCGGCACTGCGTGCGGGATCAGTTAAACGAATATCAAAGCGTTGCTCGCCAGCATCATAGTGCGCCTTTGCGAGGGTAAAACCCGCCTCTGTCAGCTCTGTTTTAATATTAACGGTGTCGCTGTGGGTGTGCACAGACGCCACATGCACTACGGCATGATCGGGGTATATATTGGGGAGCGCACTAAGAAAAAGCACTAAAATAATACTAATAACAGTAAATAAGCGCAGCTGTTTGCTCAGCGCCGACGCGCCTTTGACTCGCTGCTGCGAGTGAGGTTGTTGTCTCATTGAGAGTCCTTGTCGCTTGCTCAGCAAGCGTGTTAAATCTTGATTTCGGTATTAATAGAACGAAGGTCGATTTAACTCAGGACTCGTAGTGAAGCCGGCTACGATAAGTTAAGTTTGCGGCCTGACAGTGATTGATAAGGCCACATTTTTTCTGCTCCCTGGCGATATACCAAGGTTCAAAATGGCTGGCGGGTGGCGCCTTAAAGCGCTGTTTAAACGGCGCAGTGTGTTGCGCCAATGTGTACGCCAACAAGTAAAGTGGTTGTTGTTCCGGGTGTAAAAAATAGCTGGGGTGAGTACGCATAGCGCGCTCTGGCAATTGCGCGGGGTGCGGTGCTGGGCGCTGGTGCTCTGAGGCGCCATCGGCGCTGACATCATCAAAGCTGCACTGCATTGGTTCTTGCACTATCAACGAGCAGAGCGATGATTCGGCTGTCGTGGTATGGGTATGGGCAAGTGCGGATGCACTGCTCAAAAGCAGCGTCATTAACACGATGACCATAATTATACCGTTGCGCATGGGTGCCTTTTACTTATATTTATACTCGGCTAATCGCCGATATTGAATGCCTCTTAGAGATAGGGTTGATTTTATCTATTTCAATCCCAGAAATTAAATAACCTTAAAAAGTGAACCACAAACGCTATATAGACGTTTGATTTAGGTACTAAAAATAATTGCTCTAAATAGTTCGACCTTGCTCTTAAGCAAAATCGAATCGCGCCAATGGAGGCCCAATGAGTAGCACAACTTTTGACGACGCAGTGACAAGATTAAAACGCATCGGGGATGCCATCCAGTGCTCACAACAAGTTCTCAACACGCTAAGTCACGCGCAGGCAATGATGCACGTGAACGTTGAAGTGCGTATGGATGATGGCCATGTTCAGTATTTTCCTGGCTACCGTTGCCAGCACAACAATGTGCTCGGCCCGACCAAAGGCGGTATTCGCTTTCACCCCGAAGTTGACAGCGAAGAAGTACAAGCCCTAGCGCTGTGGATGACGCTCAAATGCGCTGTCGTCGATATTCCATTTGGAGGCGCTAAAGGCGGTGTGAGTGTCGACCCGAAAACCTTGTCTCCCTTTGAACTTGAACGCTTATCACGTGCCTATGTGCGCTCTATGGCCGATTTTATTGGCCCTGAGCGTGATATTCCAGCACCGGATGTGTATACCAATGCCCTTATTATGGGCTGGATGATGGATGAGTATGAAAAAATTACTCGAGTTAAAAATCCCGGCGTGATCACCGGTAAACCATTGGCACTCGGCGGCAGTATCGGCCGCGACGATGCCACTGGGCGCGGCGCTTATCTATGTATTAAAGAATTAGAACAACGTGACAATCTCGACCCTCAGCAAACCACAGTGGCAGTGCAAGGCTTCGGTAACGGCGGTTATCATGTTGCCCGTTTACTCGCCAACGATGGCTACAAAGTAGTGGCCGTTAGTGATTCTAAAGGAGCTATTTATCGCCAAGAAGGTCTCAACGTTGAGAGCGTCTATCAGCAAAAGCAAGAACATAAAGAGCTTAAAGCGGTCTATTGTGAAGGCTCAGTGTGTGAAAGCCAGGACTACGACACCCTCTCTAATGAAGAGCTGCTGCACTGCGATGTGGATATTTTAATACCCGCTGCACTAGGCGGCGTGATCACCGCTGATAATGCTGAGCAAGTCAAAGCTCGATATATCGTTGAGATAGCTAATGGCCCAGTGACCAGTGACGCCGACAGTATACTAAAACAACAGGGTGTCATTGTGATCCCTGATATTTTGGCCAACGCCGGTGGTGTTACTGTCAGCTACTTCGAGTGGGTACAAAACCGCTGCGGATACCAATGGTCGCGAGAGCGTGTTGAGCAAGAACTAGAGCAAGTGATGCGCCGTGCATTTGCGCGCGCAAACGAGCAAGTACAGCGCCAAGAACTCGACTTTCGCGATGCGGTCTATGCCGTCGCACTCAAACGTCTCAGTGACGGGATTGAAGCACATGGCACGCCCGATTATTTTAATGGCGAGTGAACATCCGACAGGTAAGCTCGACTAGCTGGTCGAGCTTTTCTTTTTCCACCGGCGGTTTCCACTTGATGAGCTGTTCCCAATAAGCCAACTTTTTCATACCCCCGTGGAACACGGCAGCAGCAATTTCGGCGGGCGTCTCACCCAAAGCGCCTTGCTGCTGCGCCTCATAAAACCATGAGTGCAAACCTTGCTCAAAACTTTGAAACCGCTCTTGCAGCTTGGCCGCGCGCTTTTTCGAACGCAACGATTCAATCATAACAATGCGCGACAAGGTCAGGTAGTCTTTGTCTTGTGTCAATTGTAAGCCGACATGGGCCTGTGCTTGCAATTGCTCTTTTATCGGGGTTTGCGCGCAAAAATGGTTTTCTTGCAGTGGACGAATACGCTCTATGAGTAGGTCCACCACACCATCAAATAAATGCTCTTTACTGGAGTAATATTTATACAAAGTGCGCTTTGATACCTTTGCCTTGCCCGCCACCGCTTCCATAGTGGTACCTGCAAGGCCGTGTTGTGCAAATAATGCGATAGCAGCGGTGATCACCGCCTGCTGCTTATTACTACTCATATTCCGCCCCTCAACGATTTGCTGCGCAGTATAACGGAACCAATGATTATTCGCAGCAATAGTAAACGAAGATGTATACCTGAGATGAAAATAAGTATACACTTTCGTTTACTCAGTGCTAACACCCGTAATTAAATATGTAAAAATTTTCGGCTGTCATCTACACTGAGCGTTGGCGGTCGTGCCACGATTTGTGTCTTCAATGTTGTGCTCATGCACAGTAATGCCGATGCACTTGAGCGCATGACATGCACCAAAAAAAGCCTGCGCCCGCGTAGAATAACCGCGAATTGCCACCTCGGTGTGGCTTGGCAACTCGCCTGCGAGAGCACGCTATAACAACGTCTGACCCATATCATTCAATTTGCAAAGGGAAACGCTTCACTCATGCGTCGTTATTCTATTACTACTGTATTACGTCCAGTTACACTGGTGTTCAGCTCTTTATTATTGTTAAGTGCCTGTGAGCAGCCAGCACAACAATCTCAAGGGGGCATGCCTAATGCCCAAGTCGAAACCATTACCGCCAAAGCGGTGGATGCGCCTTTTATTATCTCTGTACCAGCCACGGTATCAGGCTCTAAAGAGGTGGGGATACGTGCTCGGGTCAGCGGCGTGCTGGAATCTCGAAACTTCTCTGAAGGTCAAACGGTCGATGCCGGCCAATCCCTGTTCACCATTGACCTTGCCCCCTACCAGCTCGCTTATGAGCAAGCCCAAGCGGCTGTCAATGCCGCACAAGCGCGGTTAGAACAAGCGCAGCGAGAAACCAAGCGACTGAAAAAATTACGCGAAGACAAATCAGTATCACAGCGCGATTACGATAACGCCATTTCCAGTGTCCAAATCGCCACTGCTGATTTACAAGCCAGCAAAGTGCAGCTGCGTGAGGCAAAATTAAACTTGGACTATGCCCAAGTCAAAGCTCCCGTTGCCGGGGTGATGGGCCGAGAATTAGTATCTGAGGGAACCTTCGTGCCAGGGCCTGAGTTACTGCTGACCTATATTACCGAATTAGACCCAGTCAGAGTGCGTTTTGGCCTCTCAGAACGTGAGCAACTGATGATGCGTCAAGCGCAGAAAAAGGGTGAATTGAGCTTACCTGAAGATGGCCAATGGCAAACGCGCCTGCGTTTGCAAGACGGCAGTGAGTACCATCACGGTGGCGAGGTTAACTTTACTGATGTGCGCATCAATCCTAATACCGGCACCTCAGAGTTTCAGGCTATTGTGCCAAACCCTGAGTTTAGTTTGCGCCCTGGTCAGTTCGTGCAAGTAGAGCTTATCGGCGCGGTGCGTAACAACACCTTCGTGGTGCCCCAACGTGCGGTGTTGGATAATGGTACCGGCAAGTTTGTGTATGTTGTGGGCAAAAATGAACAAGGTGCAACCATCGCTCGTCCCGCTCCTGTGCAAGTAGGCGAATGGTATCGTAAACAAAATGGTGACAAGACTGAGAACCTATGGATTATTCGCAGCGGCATTAATGCCGGAGATGAAATTGTTGTCGAAGGCATGGCACGCATTTTCTTCCCAGGTATGCCCATTACCGTGTCTAATCAGCAACAGCAGGGATAAGCAGCATTATGTTTTCTCGTTATTTTATTGATAGGCCGATTTTTGCTTTTGTGATCAGCATTGTCATTGTCCTTGCCGGTTTAGCTGCCATGCGTGCCCTGCCCATAGCTCAGTATCCGGAAATTGCCCCTCCTGTGGTGCAAGTCACAGCCAGTTATCCTGGCGCTTCCGCCGAAGTTTTGGAGCAAACAGTGGCGGCGCCGATCGAAAATGCCATTACCGGTGTTGAGGGCATGATGTATATGTCCTCAACCTCCAGCAGCGCCGGCGCAACCACCATTGAGGTGACCTTTGAAATCGGCACTGATGTCGACCAAGCCGCTGTGGATGTGAACAACCGCGTGAAACAGGTGGAAGCTCGCTTACCGGAGGAGACTCGACGGCAAGGCGTGGTGGTGCAAAAGGGCTCGTCGAGCTTTTTGCAAGTGCACGCGTTTTACTCCCCTGATGGGTCACGCTCGTCATTGTGGACGTCGAACTATGTCACCCTTAACATTCTCGATCGTATTAAACGCATCCCTGGCACTACCAATGTACAAATATTTGGCGCTAAAGATTACGCCATGCGTATCTGGTTACGTCCTGACTTAATGAGCCAACTGGGCGTTACCGTGGATGAGGTGGCTAATGCGATTCGGGTGCAAAACTCGCAATATGCAGCGGGTAAAATTGGTGCGACCCCGACTTCCAAGTCACCGCAATCTTTGGTTTATAGTGTCACCGCACGCGGGCGCATGTCTGAGCCACAAGAATTCGAGAATATCATTGTTCGCTCGAACCCTGACGGCAGCAGCTTACGCCTTAAAGACGTTGCTCGAGTTGAGCTCGGCTCCAAGGACTACAACTTTAACGGCACCGTCAATGGCAAAGAAGCGGTGCTGTTGGGAATATTTCTGCAACCCGGCGCCAACGCGCTGGACGTAGCCAAAGAAGTCAACGGCGTGATGGCTGAGTTCAAACCGCAGTTCCCTACGGGTCTTGAGCATGTGGTCTCTTACGACACCACCCGCTTTGTCGAGGTGTCCATTCGAGAGGTGGTAAAAACCCTGGCCGAAGCCATGTTATTGGTATTTCTGGTGGTGTTCTTATTTTTACAGAACTGGCGTGCCACACTTATCCCTACGTTAGCGGTCCCGGTCTCGTTATTAGGCACCTTTGCTGGCATGTATATGTTGGGTTATTCCATCAATACGCTGACGCTATTTGGCATGGTGTTATCTATAGGCATTGTGGTTGATGACGCCATCGTGGTGCTTGAAAATGTTGAGCGCATCATGCACGAAGAGCATGTCAGTGCTCACGAAGCAGCTATCAAGGCGATGCGAGAGGTTTCTGGGCCAGTGGTAGCCATTGTGTTGGTGCTGTGTTCAGTGTTCGTGCCGATTGCTTTTCTGGGTGGGCTAACCGGTGAACTTTTCCGCCAATTTGCGATTACCATCTCTATCTCTGTGAGTCTCTCTGGTGTGGTTGCGTTAACCATGACTCCGGCGCTTTGTGTGATGATTTTAAAGCATGAGCATAAACAAACAGCCGGTTTCTTCATTTGGTTTAATAAGTTCTTCAGCGCGGTGACCCATAAATATGTGGGCGCCGTTGGGTTTATGGTGCGTCGTGGCGTGCTTGGGCTGGTGTTAATGATAGCCATGGTCAGCGCAACTGTTGGCATTTGGCAAAAAACGCCGAGCTCCTTGGTACCCGATGAAGATCAAGGCTTCTATATTGCCGCTGTTTTTCTACCGGATGGTTCATCACTAGAGCGCACCGCAGCGGTGGTTGATGAAGTAGTCGCGGCGGTTAAATCCAACCCCGCCAACGAAAATGTCGCTGCTTTTACTGGCTTTGACTTTATCGGGGGCGGCTATAAAAACTCCGCCGCAACCTTATTTGTTACGCAAACCCATTGGGATGACCGCGAGGTCGATACTAAGGCCTTAGTGGCAGAGTTGTTTGGCAAAACCGCACACATTAATGAAGCCTTAGTACTGGCTTTTAATCCCCCCGCTATATTCGGTTTAGGCACCACCGGTGGTTTTGAGTTTTACATTCAAAATAAAGGCGCAGGTGGCCCAGAGAAGCTTCAACAAGCTATGCAGCTGGTTATGAGTGAAGCGCAAAAAAGCCCAATTGTCGGCAGCGTGCAAACCTTATGGCGCCCCGATGCTCCACAGCTTAAAGTGGATATAGACCGGGAGCAAGCGCGAGCGATGGGTGTAAACATCAATGATGCTTTCAATACGCTGGCCGGTACGCTGGGTACTTACTATGTTAATGATTTCAATAAGTTTGGACGTGCATGGCAAGTATTAATGTCGGCCGACGCCGAATATCGTATGCAGCCGCAAGACATCGGCCGAATTTACGTCAAGAGTCACTCTGGTGACATGGTCCCGATGTCGGCTTTCACCACGGTGGAATTTACCCGGGGGCCGGATAGCTTGAGTCGTTATAATAATTTACCCGCCGTAAAGTTACTCGGTGAAGCTGCCCCGGGTTACAGCTCCGGACAAGCGATTGCCGAAATTGAACGTATTGCCGAGCAAGTGCTGCCAGCGGGTATGACCTATGACTGGACCGGCACCGCGTTTCAAGAAAAACGCAGTTCTGGCACCACCGGATTAGCATTAGGATTAGCAGTGATCATGGTGTTCTTGATTCTTGCAGCCTTATACGAGCGTTGGTCACTGCCCTTGTCGGTGATGCTGGCTTTGCCTTTTGGCACCTTTGGCGCACTGATTTCAATTTGGGTGGCAGGGCTCACAAATGATGTTTACTTCCAAATTGGTCTGGTCACCCTGCTGGGCTTAGCAGGCAAAAACGCCATTTTGATTGTTGAGTATGCCTTGCTCAAACATCAGCAAGGCTGGAGCGCTGCCGCCGCCGCATTAGAAGCAGCCCGGCTGCGTTTTCGCCCCATAATTATGACCTCATTGGCCTTTATTCTTGGCGTTGTGCCCTTAGTGTTGAGCTCCGGTGCTGGCGCCGGTGCCCGTCATAGTGTGGGAACCGGGGTGATGGGCGGGATGATGGCCGCGACCTTCCTAGCCGTGTTCTTTGTCCCACTGTTCTTCTATTGGCTCACCGAGCGCCGTATTGGTGAAAAGCGCTCACGCCAAGCGCTGAGCGAGGAAATCGCAGCGCAACATAAAAAGGAGCAGGTAGAAACTGACGAAGGCCTACTTTAGCCGCTACCAAAACTGCTCCCAAAGGCGCTGTTATAGCGCCTTTTCTTTTCAAACGTTGCAATGAAAGCTACTATAGAAAAATCAGCAAGTTAAAACTTACTTTCAGCAGTAGGGTAAGGCTTCATGGCAGCGCTGCTCATAGTGCTGTGCAACAATGACTGTGCCGACAAGGTCATTTAAGTAATGTGGTTGAGATAAGTGAGCAACATGAGCAATGAAAAAAGCGAGTTATTCGCCGAGTTTTTTCAAATTCAAGAAAGCGTGAATGTCGTCGTAGAGAGCATAGAGTCCGACCTCGTTCCCACCGATGCCGACGCTCTAGAGCGCGATATCCCGCCGCTTTTTCGCCTCGCCAATGAAGTCAATACGCTCGAACAATCAGCGCTTCGACCGCTGCGGCTGCTCGGTGAAACCGCCAATGAACTCGCCCACTACTTATCACTGCAGTCCCGTAAAATCGATCTCATTCTTAGCCATATTTTGATGCAGGAAAGTACCGACCAGCCCAATGAACGCTGCCAAAGTTACGGAGGCTCAGGGTTTACCTTACGACGTGAACAGCCAATGGAGGTTGGCCAGTATGTGCGGTGTAAGTTGTTTTTAGAGCAAGAGGCCGCCGCCATCTACTGCTATGGCGAAGTCATTGCGGTTGATACCCAGGACGATGGCTGTTTGCACAAGATTCTCTTTGCTACTATTCGCGAGCAAGACCAAGAGCTTCTCGTACGCGCCAGTTTACACGCTCAAACTCGACAACTGAAAAAGCGCCATGAACAGCAACGCGAAAATTAACGCTTAGATACCTACCCGTTTTTGGCGGTGCTCCATGATAATAATTCCGGGCCTTATTTAGCTGACATTCAAGCTGTAAGTGCTAAACTAGCGGCTTGTTTTTCTGTGATTCATTGAAATGACGTTTAGACTCCTCCCTGAGTGGCATCAGCAGGATGCCGTGATGTTAACCTGGCCGCATTCGAATACCGATTGGGCGGCGAATTTGCCAGCTGTCGAGAGCGTGTATTTAGCGCTGTGCGATCATATTAGCCAGCGTCAAAAGCTGCTTATCGTTGTCGACAACGAAGCGCTTGAAGCCCATATCCGGGTGCGATTGACAGCACAGCACACCGATTTGAATCAGGTGCGTTTTGTCCGCGCTCAGTGCAACGATACGTGGGCGCGTGACCATGGCCCACTGACTCTAAGTGATGGCACTGGGCTAAAAGCCCTCGACTGTCAGTTTACCGCTTGGGGCGGTAAATATGCAGCCGAGAAAGACAACGCCATTAACCAGCAAGTATTCGCTCAGGCCCTTAGCGCTCAAGTAAACGTAGAGCGCAGTGAATTTATCCTTGAAGGCGGCGCCGTTGAAATCAACGAGCATGGGGTGCTGTTGAGTACCCGTCAATGTGTTCACAATGAGAATCGCAACCAACAGTTATCGGCCGCACAAATCGACAGCACCTTAGCGCAACTACTAGGAGCACAAAAAATACTGTGGTTAGAGCACGGCTACTTAGCTGGCGATGATACCGACTCCCACATTGATACTTTAGTGCGTTTTGCTCCAAATAATGTGCTGGTATACATGCATTGCGACGACCCTAACGATGAGCACTATCAGGCTTTGGGCGCGATGCGTGAGGAGCTCGTGGCACTAAGAGGGCTCGATAATGAGCCTTACCACCTTATTGCCCTACCCTGGCCCGGACCCATCACCAACGCCGAGGGTCAACGCTTACCGGCCACCTATGCGAATTATTTAATTATCAATGGCGCGGTGTTGGTGCCAACCTATAACGACCCACATGATGCCGTGGCGCTTAAGCAAATCGCCAAGGCGTATCCTGAGCGTGAGGTGATCGGTATCGATTGTCGCGCGCTGATTGAACAATTTGGCAGCTTACACTGTATAACCATGCAACTACCGCATGGCTTTTTGGAGGAACGATGAGCGCCCCAACCCAACAATCATTGCGTGTTGCCTTGGTGCAACAGCAAAATACCGCCGAGCGTGATTACAACCTAACACAGTCTATTAACGGCATTCGTGAAGCAGCCGCGCAAGGCGCCCAGTTGGTGGTCCTGCAGGAGCTGCATACTGGCTTATATTTTTGTCAAAGCGAAGATGTAGAGCAATTTGATTTGGCTGAGACCATACCTGGTCAGAGCACACAAGTCTTTGGCGAGCTTGCAAAAGAGCTCGGGGTAGTGATCGTTGCCTCACTATTCGAGCGTCGCGCCGCCGGCTTGTACCACAACACCGCCGTGGTGCTGGAAACGGATGGCAGTATTGCTGGTAAGTATCGCAAAATGCATATTCCTGATGACCCCGGGTTCTATGAGAAGTTTTACTTCACGCCCGGTGATTTAGGGTTTGAGCCAATAAAAACCTCGCTTGGCACCTTAGGGGTGTTGGTGTGTTGGGATCAATGGTTTCCAGAGGCAGCGCGATTAATGGCCACTAAAGGCGCTGAAATCTTGATTTACCCGACCGCCATTGGCTGGGATAAAAATGATGACGCTGCTGAGCAACAACGCCAGCAAGATGCCTGGGTTATTTCCCAGCGCGCCCACGCAGTAGCCAATGGTGTCTATGTTATCAGTGCCAACCGCACCGGCTTTGAGGCCGATCCAAGCGGGCACAGCGCCGGGATCGATTTCTGGGGTCACTCATTTATCGCCGGGCCGCAGGGTGAGTTACTGGCTAAAGCCTGTGATGATAAACCCGAAGTATTAGTGGCAGAGCTTGATTTACAGCGCGGCGAAAAAGTCCGTCGCATTTGGCCCTACCTACGCGATCGCCGCATCGATCATTATGGTGATTTAACCAAACTTTATCGCGATTAAAACGGAGTATTCCATGCAGTTAGCGCAGTTCATTGAATTGCCTTGGGTAAAGACACAACAAGACAAAATAAAGTGGGGCCAGCTACATGGCAGTGCCCTCGCTCTGAGCATTGGCGAAGCGGTTAAGCAACATCAGCAGTTAGTGGTGTTAGTGACACCGGACACCCCCAGTGCGTTGAAGCTCGAGCATGAATTACATGCGACCTTGAGCCGTGATGAAGTGATGGTGTTTCCTGACTGGGAAACATTGCCTTATGATCATTTCTCACCTCATCAAGACATTGTCTCTACCCGGCTGCATACCCTCAGTCGTTTGAACAATATCAGCCACGGCGTGCTGATTGTGCCCGTTGCCACGCTTATGCTGCGTGCTGCGCCGAAAGAATTTATTTATGGCAATGCCATTGTTTATCAGGTTGGTGACACGCTTAACATCGACAAGTTGCGCAAACAGCTTGATGATGCCGGTTACATCCACACCCAGCAGGTGATGGCCCATGGTGAGTATGCGGTGCGCGGCTCGGTGGTCGACTTATTCGCAATGGGTCAAAACGCGCCTGTGCGTTTTGATTTGTTCGACGATGAAATAGACAGCATGAGTCACTTTGATGTCGACAGCCAGCGCTCTAGCGATAATATAAGCCACATCAATTTATTACCGGCGCATGAATTTGGCACCACGGATAGCGACATTGAACGTTTTCGCATCCAATATCGCGAGGCTTTTGGTGCCAGTGCCGAGCAAGACTCGGTATATATGCAAGTCAGCAAAGGCGCCCTGCCTGCGGGTATTGAGTACTACCTGCCGCTATTTTTTGATCACTTGGGCACCTTATTTGATTATCTACCCGAGCAAGCGGTATTTATGCATATGGGCGATACCCAACATGGTGCCCAGCAGTTTTTAGATGATGTACACAGCCGCTATGAAAGCCGCAAGGTGGACCCTCTGCGACCGCTGTTACCACCTAACCAGCTCTACTTGCCCATTGAAGAGTTGAACCAGCAGTGCAAAGCCTATCCGCGCATTGATTTATCGCAAGCGAAGCTGCCAACCAAAGCCGGCTACTTTAATCTTCCCTGCGAGCCGTTGCCCGAGGTACGCATAGATCATAGTAAGCAGCCTCCCTATGGCGCCTTTTTAGATTATGCCGTAGAGCAAAAGCGCCAAGGCGCGCGTATCGTGCTGTGCGTAGAATCCGATGGCCGTCGTGAAGCGCTACTGACGTTGCTCAAACCCAGCGGCTTGAAAATTCGCGCCTTTGATACCTTGGCACAATGCCTAGACAGCGACGCGGATATTTCTTTACTGGTGGCACCTTTTGAGCAAAGCGTGGTGCTTACTCACAATGCCCGTGTCAGTTTAATCACCGAGCAAGAACTGCTCGGGATCCGCGTATCACAACGCCGCCGCCGTAAACATAAACACCAGGCCAGCAGTGACGCGCTGATCCGCAACTTAGCAGAACTCAAAGAAGGCCAGCCAATCGTCCATTTAGACCATGGTGTGGGCCGCTATGTGGGCTTAGAAACGTTGGACGCAGCGGGTGTTGCCACGGAATTCGTCACCATCATGTATGCCAATGATGCCAAGCTCTATGTACCGGTATCGGCATTGCATATGCTCAGTCGTTATTCCGGGGGAGAGGAAGCCAGCGCGCCATTACATAAACTTGGCTCTGATGCCTGGGAGAAAGCCAAACGCCGCGCTGCCGAGAAAGTCCGTGATGTGGCCGCTGAGCTGCTCGATATCTATGCCAAACGCCAAGCTAAGCCAGGCTATAAGTTTGCTCTCGATGATGCCGGTTATCGACAATTCAGCGATAATTTTGTGTTTGAGGCCACCGACGATCAGCAGAATGCTATTGATGCCGTGCTCAGCGATATGCAAAGCAAAAATGCCATGGATCGCTTGGTCTGTGGTGACGTCGGTTTTGGTAAAACCGAAGTGGCGATGCGCGCAGCCTATACTGCCGTTGCCGATTCTAAGCAAGTGGCGGTATTGGTGCCCACCACACTGTTGGCGCAGCAACACTTTGAGAACTTCCGTGACCGCTTTGCCGACTTCCCTGTGGAAGTCGATATTTTGTCACGGTTCAAATCCACCAAAGAGCAAAATGCCACCTTAGCCAAAATAAAAGATGGCCAAGTCGATATTGTTATCGGCACCCATAAGTTGTTGCAAGAAAACATTAAGTTCGCCGACCTTGGATTACTTATTGTCGATGAAGAGCACCGTTTCGGGGTGCGTCAGAAAGAAAAAATTAAGGCCCTACGTGCAGATGTCGACATTCTCACCCTAACGGCCACGCCAATTCCACGAACCCTAAACATGGCCATGAGTGGCATGCGTGACTTATCCATTATTGCCACGCCGCCAGCCAAACGTTTAGCGGTGAAGACCTTTGTGCGCCAACGAGACGATGACATGATCCGTGAAGCTATTTTGCGGGAAATTAAACGCGGTGGTCAGGTGTATTTCCTCCATAACAACGTTGAAACCATCGAGCGCACTGCCGAGGATATTCGTAAAGTCGTGCCTGAGGCCAGTGTCGCCGTCGCTCACGGACAAATGCGTGAGCGTGAACTCGAAAGCCTAATGAGCGAGTTTTACCATCAACGCTTTAATGTGTTGGTGTGTACCACCATCATAGAGACTGGCATTGATATCCCCAGTGCCAATACCATTATCATGGACCGCGCGGATCGTCTCGGCTTAGCGCAATTGCACCAGTTGCGCGGGCGCGTCGGCCGTAGCCACCACCAGGCCTATGCCTATTTGCTCACCCCGGGTCCTAAAGCGATGTCGAAAGACGCGCAAAAACGCTTAGAAGCCATCGAGTCCCTTGAAGACCTCGGTGCGGGCTTCACCTTGGCCACCCATGACTTAGAGATTCGCGGCGCCGGTGAACTACTTGGCGATGAGCAAAGCGGGCAAATCCAGACCATCGGATTTAGCATGTACATGGAGATGTTAGAACAAGCGGTGGAAGCGCTAAAAAATGGCCAAGAACCCACTTTAGATAAGCTGATTAAATCGCACACCGAAGTTGATATTAAACTGGCTGCGCTATTGCCCAATGATTATATCAGTGATGTTAATCTGCGCTTGGGGCTGTATAAGCGTATCGCCAGTGCCAGTGATTTTGATGCCCTTGATGAGCTGAAGGTCGAACTTATTGACCGTTTCGGCCTACTCCCTGATGCCACCAAGAATTTATTTGCCGTGCAGCAACTGAAAATCCGCGCTGGGGCCTTGGGTATCACTAAGGTTGAGGCCAATCCTAAGGGCGGGTACTTTGAGTTTAGTGAGCAGACCAAGGTTAGCCCCGAATTTATTATTGGTTTAATCCAAGCTGATCCACAGCACTATAGAATGGAAGGCGCCAATCGGTTACGCTTTATGATTGATGAAGCCAATGCTCAAGAGCGCTTAAAACTGATCACCGCAATGATTGCGGATTTCGAAGCCAAGGTAGGAAGTAAATGATAAGAATAATAGCCATGCTGATGGCTGGGTGTTTTAGTAGCCTGAGCTACGCCGCCGATGGGCGCTGGTTCGAAATTGAGGTCTTGGTGTTTAGCCAACCTGATGCGTTAATCAGTGAGACCTTAGCGAATGACAATGCCAAACTCGATGATTATCACAGTAATGACGATATTATCACTGAGGGCTATATCACGACGCTCACCAAGCAGTGTTTAGCGGGGCAGATTGACCCACCCGCTACGCCTGACAAACCTCTGCTCGCAAGTGAAAACCAAGTATCCGCAGCGTGTGAATACAGCAAAGAGAATTTTACCGCACTGACCCGTTTACCTCAGGTCGTCGATGGTGAGGTGCATGAACATACCGATACGCCTTATGTGCTAGCCCAATCGCAATTGCAATTTAGCGATAAGCGTGATCAGCTGGCGCGCATTGGTAGGCAAGTGCTTTTGCACACAGGTTGGCGCTTTCCTGGGCAGTCGAAACGAACGGCCCCTAAATTCCGCTTGTACGGGGGCGAGTTAATCGCTCGAGTGCCAAAAAACGTGCCTAATAGCGCAGATTTTTTGAGCCCAATACGTGCGGAATATAACTTAATTTGGCAGTTAGATGGCTTTTTAAAGGTGCATCTAAACCATTACCTCTATATTACCTCAGCGTTAACATTGCGTCAGACTGGGGATACAGAAACACACTTGAGTGGCGAGTTTTCGCAATTTCGTCGTGTTATTTCCGGCGAAATCCATTATTTTGACCACCCACAACTAGGCATGCTGGTGCAAATAAGGCGCTTTAACCATTAATTCAATGTGAGGAAAAACAATGAAAAAATCTCTCTTTCTCTCTTTAGCCACCGTGTTCACCTTGAGTGGCTGCTCGAAAGTAACGCTGGAAAATTACGAGCAACTGTCTGTCGGCATGGACAAAACCGAAGTCGAAGCCCTGCTTGGAGAAGCTGATGCGTGTGAAAAGAAAGCGCTTCACACTAACTGTATTTGGGGCTCTGAAAGCAAGAATATCCAAATAACCTTAGTTTCCGACAAAGTAACACTCTATTCAGAAAAAGGGCTGTAACAAGGCCACGGCTCACGCACTGGGTGAGCCGATTTTTTCCAGGGCAACTATTTGTGAGCGATTGAGGGTAATTTTATAGCGCTGGGCCTGAGCCTCGTGGTTATCATCACGCGTTACTAGTACTACATTGATTTGATAACGCCTTTCAACGGCATGCTTGCGGATTTTTTTGCCGCTGTACTCATATACCCGCCCTTCCCCTTTACGTAAGTAGCGCACCATCGGCGCCATGCTAATGTTTATGCTCTGGTGCAAGGCATCGTAGCCTGGCATAAAGGTATTCACGGGCACATCACATTCAAAGCGCATATACATCCATTGCGCTGCCTGCTTATTTTGCTGTCGACGCTTAGAGAAGATAGCCGCTATCTCTTTGGGGATCCGCGTTGGTTTTATATATTCCAACCATACCTTTTGTTTCGCCACTTTCACTTTCGTAGTGGAGTTATAAAAAGACTGTAACCATTTAGCACGGCCCATAATAATACGACGCCAAATAATACGCGTGATGTCTTCTTTAAAGATCTCCCTGAGCCCGTAAATGGTGCCTAATAAAGCGACTAAACCGATAGTTACCTGAGTGAAGTTGGTCCGTGCAGTCAGCACCAATAACATGACAAAGGCCATCATAATCGCGGTAACCGAGCCTTTAACAACGCGTCTTAATAAGGTGTTTAAGTTTCTAGTTTCTCGTCTGAGCACCACCCCATGCTCGATTAAGCGTTGCAACAAATGCATTTTATTCGCTAGCCGATTGGGGTCATCCACAGTGGATACAGAGTTATAACGTTTTTGTTCGCGGTAGCCGTTTTCTGCCTCACAAAACTGAAGTAATTGCTTGCGCTCAACACCATGTTCACTGCTTTTCGGTCCTTTATCAAGGAGCTTTAAAATCACTTGCTCAGCGTGCCAACTAAGAAAATTGTCGGCATTGTAAAAAAACGACAACAGCTTTTCCTCTTTGGGCTTATATCGCCGTAAACGCTTTAATAGTCGCTCAGTTTCCTGTTGCATGGCTTGAACACGGATAAAAAATGCATCCGGCTCCTTTATTGCCAGCGCCTCATTGACATCGGTATCTAACGCCAACCTTACTTGATAACAATACAAGTTGAGGTTCTGCCGATAGTCTTGCTCATCACCTCGGTTTTTACTTATAAAACGACTACGCACCAAAGGCAGGTGGATGCCACTGGCGTTATAAGCCATGCGCGTTTTCACATGGTTATGATAAAAGCTTTCTTCACTTAAAGTATTAGGATTGATCCCCATTTCATTGGGAATGCAAAGATACAACTCCACGAGCGAATGAGACTTTGGCAACAGCGATTGACTGATTTGCAGCCTGAGGCCTTCATCTTGTTTGAAGCTAATATGATGATGCAAAGGAGCCGTACCTGAGTTGCTGAATTCAACTTAGTTATACCATTGTTTAGACACATAAAAAATGCCCATCAGCAAGCTGATGGGCATTTTATTACTCGTAGCTTAGCGCAGTTTAGAACTTAACGTTCACACCTGCGAAGAAGCGACGACCTAGTACATCATAAGTGTACGGGTCAGTATTTGAGTCATTGTTACCTGAGTAGTATGGAGGTTGCTTGTCAAACAAGTTGTTCACACCACCTGTCAAAGTAACCATGTCAGAAACGATGTATGAACCGCTTAGGTCATGATAAGTCACACTTGGCGTAGTTGGTGCGTAACAAGCTGCTGGGTCTGCCAAACAGTTTTGGCTATCCATACCGTTAATGTAACGAGCTTGATACTGCATATCCCAGTTATCACCAGCGATGTTTAGAGTGAAGTTAGACTTCAACTCTGCAAAACCACCGTCGCCAGCTGTAATTAAGCCAGCATAATCAGTGATAGTGCCGTCTACTTCAACAACATACTCATCAAGTACAGTTGTATCTAGGCTTGTGCGCCAGTTAAGACCAGCTGCTTCAAACGTGTACGCTAGGTTAATATCGTAGCCAGAAGTTTGCTCTGAGCCGATATTTTGTAGCTGGTTGTTGAATTTAACACGGCCAGTTGAGTCCATAGTAACGTTTGCTGACTGACATAGTGCGCTATTGGCGTTGTCAGTTGTTGCAAGACACTGCTGAAGGATGGTCTCTGAGCTCACGCTAGCAATCGCATTTTCGATTTCGATATCGTAGTAATCGAAAGTCATTGAGAAACCTTCGAACCAGCTTGGCTCGTATACTAGGCCTGCAGTTAGCGTATCAGCTTCTTCAGGAGTCAAGTCTTGGTTACCACCTACAGTTACTTCCGCCTGGTCTTGCGCACCTGGGAAGGTGATCTGCTCGAATGACGGAGAGTTACCAGAGTATAGCTCGTCAACAGTTGGCGCACGGAATGCTGTTGAAACAACACTACGTAGCATTAGCTCTTCGTTGACTTTCCAAGTAAGACCTAGTTTCCATGTTTCATCGCTACCGAACGTGCTGTAGTCGAACGCACGGATTGCTGCGCTTAGGTCAACCATTTCAGCAAAAGGCACGTCTGCAAGAAGTGGTAGAGCAAATTCTACGTACGCTTCGTTTACATCGAATCCACCTGAGGTTGGCTCAACTGGTGGATCGTTGGCCAGACCCTGTGCTGTTAGTGAATCAGGCGTGTACCATGCTTTTTCTTGACGACGCTCAACACCTGCAGCAAATGCTGAGTAACCCGCTGGCATTTCAAACATTTCGCCAGATACAGACGCAGACAAGATGAATAGTTGGCTACCACCGTTGTTTACTTCAGTGTAAACGTTTTTACGGAATTCTTCCGACACCCAAGCGGCTTGATCGATTGGGTTGAAAGTACCTTCAGTGATTTGGTCTTGGATAGCACCCATGTTGTGTAGGTTGCTTAGCTTATCAACTGAGTCGTTACGACCAAAGTTAGCTGATACATCCCATGCGTAATCGCCAATGAAACCTTCCGCACCAATTACGGCACGAACTGTGTCTACAGACTGTTCGAAGAAACGTGCACCAGTATCGCTCATACGGCGGCCGTAAGAGATAGTGTCACCGTATTGGTAATTTGTTTCTTGAGTTACATAGTTACCATCAGCATCTTTATCTAGGTAACCGTCACCATCAAGGTCTACACGCTTGTCATAGCTTTGGCTTAGCAATGCATCGCCCATCGCTTCTGTGTAGTCAAAGTCAAACCATACTGGCTGAGGAGCCATTTGCTGCTCTGACCAACGCTTGGTGTAAGTGAACTCACTGAATAGGCGAGTGTCATCAGTTAGGTCATAAGTAGCGATACCAGTTAAGTTTAAACGCTCCATTGGCGTGTAAAGGTAGCTAGCTGGTGAGTAGTTGTAAGCATCTTCGTTGCCGTAACGATGATATTCACCACCGCGACCGGTTACACCATTGTCGTCAATAAGTGAAACTTCAATGTCTTCGCCTTTAGCGTTAACAGTTTTACCTTTTTCACCATTGCCGTTCCAAATGTGACCACCTTCGTTGTACGAAGAACCTGTGCAATATAAGCCATTTGCACCTTCAGCAAGAGGACAGGTAGAGAAATCGCGATCGCCTTGAGATGCTTCACCACGATCTGTGTATTGCATGCCGATTACAACGTTACCACGGTCAAAAGAACTACCTAGTGTAACGTCGAATGAGCTTTCTTCTGCATCACCTTCACCGCTCATCGCAGTGTTAAGGTTCATGTCTAGACCTTCGAAGTTGTCTTTAAGGATGATGTTAACAACACCCGCTACCGCGTCAGTACCATATACTGCAGATGCGCCATCTTTCAGTACTTCAACTGATTTAATCATTGATACTGGGATAGTGTTAAGGTCAACAGTTGACGCTGCACCAGTACCAGAGTTAATCATACGACGACCATTTACCAGTACTAGCGTACGCTGAGAACCAAGACCACGTAGGTCGATACGCGCGTTACCGCCTGAACCATTGTTGATACCTGGGTTGGTCATGGCACCGCCAGTCGCAGTCATTTTTTGCAAAACGCTGTCGATGCTGGTTGCGCCCATCGCTTTGATGTCATCGGCGCCAATCAATGTAACTGGGCTAGCAGTTTCCATGTCGGCACGCTTGATGCGTGAGCCGGTCACTTGAATTTTTTCAATTGCTTCAGCTGAAGAATCTGCCGCAATTGCTTGAACACTTGAGAACATAGGCAGTGCCGCAGCAACGGCTAGCCCTAGTTGTGTCTTTTTCATATTAAACCCTACTTGTTGAATTTTTACCCATATCGGGCCGATAGCAGTTCATTTTTATATGAAGGTACTGCATAACGAGACGCAACTTAGGACTATTTAAATGAATGATAACTGAATGAAAGATTTAATTTTAACCTAGCTAAGCTATAGGTATATAGATACATTTCCCATGTAAAGAAATGTTATAAATGTATCAACCCACAACCCAGCAAAAGCAGTCCCTCCACCCTACTTTCATACACTTATTTGACTAATGAAACTATGTGTACGCATTTTGTAATTCAATGTAACCGGCGGTAATTGTTTTAACTTAAATGATTATTTACAACCTATACACACAAACTTATTACCCCATTCAAAAACCTCCACTATTTTTTATAAGCGCACAGCGTTCGCGATCGATGTGAGCGTGGTACAAACACTTAACTTGAACGAATTTAATACAGGTTTGGATGATTTTTTATGCACGTTACTTCACAGACACGCAGATATTCCCTGTGCAATAAAGACTTATCGCATCAGCTTATCGACACCGAGTGCGCCAGTGCCTTTGCCTTTTAATATGCTGAGGTCGAGTTAATATGGTGGGGTCGAGGTAAATTGGAAGTGATGAGTTTGCTGTTGAGTGTTTTGTGCAGTTTCAACAACGAGTCGCCAGCGCATTGTTGGTTCACTGCAACTCCCTACTTGAGTGCTTGCAACCCAGGTATCCGCACCTACTTTGTTGAACAAAACCGGGATACGTCCCATGTACATGCCAACACCCTCTAGGTGCGCTTTAACTACTTGAGTGTGCTCAGGCAGTATTAGTTTTATCGCGAACGGGCTCTCAGGGTGAACCTGTTCAGCGCTCAAGGCAAAGGTAATGTTTTGATGTGTTTGCTGCTGATGCTCGCAACAACTGGTATTCGTACTGAGATTTTCTATACTTGTCGTCGAGTCGCTGTCACAACCAGCGATAAGCAATAATGTGCAGAACAGTGCGCCAACACCAGAGCGAAGGGGGTGGCCGCTTGAGTGGTATTTTTTTTCACGCTCAACGCGTGGTGAAGTAATCGATTCTGTCACTGTATTACGTACTTGTAGCTAACACATTATTCGGCTGATGCTTTATTACACCAGAAGTCAGTTAAATTTTCCCCAACTTCTTGGGATAATTTGATTGAAGTCATTATTTTAGCCATTTGCGCTATCTTTTTAAGGTCAAAAATTTTATCATTTCGGCCGAAAATAATAAGCGTGTTTCGAGTGTGTTTTCTGAAATGCTCAAAGTGTTGAGGGTTTTAGATAGCGGGCTTGGAGCACAATCAGTAGGGCCTATTCGCGTAGAATAGGTAATTCATTTCTAATCGCATAATAATGCAGCGGAAACCTGACAATGAGCCAAACAGTAGCATCACAAACTGAGTACAACTATAAAGTTGTTCGCCAATTCGCTATTATGACAGTGATTTGGGGCATCGTTGGCATGAGTGTCGGTGTTCTGATTGCCGCCCAGCTTGCCTGGCCAGCGTTGAACTTCGATACCCCATGGCTAACTTACTCTCGACTTCGTCCGTTACATACGAACGCAGTTATCTTCGCTTTCGGCACCAGTGCCCTTTTTGCAACGTCTTATTACGTTGTGCAACGCACCTGCCAAACCCGTCTTTTCTCCGACAAACTCGCGGCCTTCACGTTCTGGGGCTGGCAACTTGTCATCGTACTTGCAGCAATTACCTTACCTATGGGTATTACTAGCTCAAAAGAGTACGCTGAGCTTGAGTGGCCAATTGATATTCTGATTGCCGTCGTGTGGGTCTCGTATGCCGTGGTGTTCTTCGGCACGCTAATCAAGCGTAAGGTGTCACACATTTACGTGGCAAACTGGTTCTATGCTGGTTTCATTATCACGGTAGCCGTTTTACACATTGTGAACAGCATGGCCGTGCCGGTCTCGCTGACCAAGTCATACTCCATTTATGCCGGTGCAGTGGATGCCATGGTGCAATGGTGGTACGGCCACAACGCAGTAGGTTTCCTACTGACAGCGGGCTTCCTTGGGATGATGTACTACTTCGTTCCTAAACAAGCGGGGCGTCCTGTGTACTCGTACCGTTTATCGGTTGTACACTTCTGGGCACTTGTATCTCTTTACATTTGGGCTGGTCCTCACCACCTACACTACACTGCTCTGCCAGACTGGACACAGTCGCTGGGTATGGTGATGTCGGTGATTCTATTCGTACCTTCTTGGGGTGGTATGATCAACGGTATCATGACCCTGTCGGGCGCGTGGCACAAACTGCGTACCGATCCAGTACTTCGTTTCCTAGTTGTATCGCTATCGTTCTACGGTATGTCAACGTTCGAAGGTCCGATGATGGCTATCAAATCGGTAAACGCCCTATCTCACTACACTGACTGGACCGTAGGTCACGTACACTCTGGTGCGCTTGGTTGGGTAGCGATGATTTCTATTGGTGCAATCTATCACCTAATCCCGGCATTGTTCGGCCATGGTCGCATGTACAGCATCAAGCTGGTTAACACGCATTTCTGGCTACACACTGTGGGCGTTGTACTTTACATCGTTGCAATGTGGATTTCAGGTGTAATGCAGGGTCTAATGTGGCGTGCAGTGAACGAAGACGGCACCTTAATGTACAGCTTCGTACAATCACTAGAAGCGTCTTATCCCTTCTACATCATGCGTTTCCTAGGCGGTGTATTCATCGTAACGGGTATGTTGGTTATGGCTTATAACTGTTATCGCACCATTGCTGCCAAAAAAGGCGCAATCGCTGACGATACACAGGCACAACCAGCTTAAGGGGTAGATGATGAGCAATAAAAACTCTAGCAACAAACACGAAATTGTTGAAAAGAACGTCGGCCTGATGGCCATCCTAACGGTGTTCGCGATTAGCTTTGGTGCGCTTGTGGAAATCACCCCGCTGATGTTCCAAAAAGACACCACTGAGCCTGTAGATGGGCTACGCCCACTCACAGCGCTTGAGCTTGAAGGCCGTGATATCTATGTTCGTGAAGGTTGTTACAACTGTCACTCACAGATGATCCGTCCTTTCCGTGACGAGGTAGAGCGCTATGGTCACTACTCGGTGGCCGGTGAGTCGGTATGGGATCACCCTTTCCAATGGGGCTCAAAACGTACCGGTCCTGACCTTGCACGTGTAGGCGAGCGCTACTCTGACGATTGGCACTACGCCCACCTTATGGACCCACGCGCTGTGGTTCCAGAGTCAAACATGCCAGCTTTTCCTTGGTTGGATGAAAACGTACTTGATGGCGAGTTAACGGCTAAGAAAATGGAAGTATTCCAGGATTTTGGCGTGCCTTATACGGATGAAGACATTCAAGGCGCCAAAGAAGCGGTTCAAGGCAAAACCGAAATGGAAGCCTTAATCGCCTACTTGCAGCAACTTGGCACACACTTGAAGTAATTATTATGGATTACGGCACGTTCAGAGGCATTTTAACTCTGGTAATAATGGTACTTTTTATCGTGATTGTGTTGTGGGCATTCAGTAAGCGCAGTAAGAAGCGCTTCGACGATGCAGCCAACTCGGTGTTTGAAGACGAAAAGAAACACCAAAACACAATCACACATGAGGAAAAGGAGTCTGAGAAATGACTAGCTTTTGGAGTATTTGGGTCATCGTGTTAACAGTGGCCTGTCTAGCTCTCATTTTTGCTCTACTAGTTTGGAACTTGAAAAACTATGTGGGTGTAAAAGAGGGTGAAAGTTGTGGCCACGAATTTGATGGCATTGAAGAGGTGAACAACCCACTACCAAAATGGTGGACATACATGTTCTTCGCCACCTTTATTTGGGCAGTGTTTTACCTGGCTGCTTACCCTGGTTTAGGTAACTTTGAAGGCCTATTTAAGTGGAAAAGCTCGAACCAAGGCATTACGTCTTTAGAAGAGTCAAAGCAAGCCGTCAGTGAAGCCGAAGAAAATGGCTACCGTATTCAGCTTGACGATGAAATTCGTGCCGCTGAAAAACGCTATGGCCCTATCTTTGAGTCTTTTGCTAAGCGTGATGTACTTGACTTAGCAGCGGATGAAAAGGCGTTAGAAATTGGTCAACGTTTGTTCTTACAAAACTGCGCACAATGTCACGGCTCTGATGCGCGTGGCGGTGACGGCTTCCCTAATCTGACCGATAATGATTGGTTATATGGTGGCTCGCCAGATAAGATCAAAGAAACATTACTGCATGGTCGTGTAGCTGCCATGCCAAGCTGGGAAGCTGCATTGGGTGACCAAGGTATCAAAGAGATGACCGCCTATGTACTTAGCCTTTCCGGGCGTACAGTTAACCAAAAAGATGCTGAAGCCGGTGCCGCTAAGTTCGCTATGTGTGCTGCCTGTCACGGTGCTGATGGTAAAGGCTCTGTTGCTCACAACCTACCGTTTGGGGCACCTAACCTTACCGATAACATTTGGTTATACGGTAGTGGCTCTAAGCGTTCAGTAGAAGAGACGCTACGTAACGGTCGCGCCGGTGTCATGCCCGCTTGGAAAGAAATTCTTGGCGAGGACAAAGTTCACCTGTTAACGGCATACGTATACAGCCTGTCTCAGGAAAAATAATCGCTTAGATTAATTGAAATCAAAAAAGCCTCCTAATTTGGAGGCTTTTTTTTGGGAATTTTTGTTCTAATACCGTAAAATAGCAGCCACTATTCGGCAATATGAAGTGCGTTATGAAAGCAGTGTCTCCCCCTTGGTATAAGCAGTTTTGGCCTTGGTTTCTGTTGTTTTTCCCATTAGTGACAATAATAGCCTGCATCGGTCTTATCACCTTCGCTGTTGGCAATGGTCCTGATATGGTAGTGGATGATTATTACAAAAAAGGCAAGGCCATCAACCTCGAGCTGAGCAAGTTTAATAAAGCCAAAGCGCTCTACTTACACGGCGACCTTGATATTGACCAAGAGCGTGTGGTGTTCCGCTTTACCAAAGGCGACGCGTCAAAAGTTGCAGCACTCAATATCGGCCTGTATCACCGCACCATTGAAGAAAAAGATATTCGTTTTAGACTCACGCAAAATGCCCGTGGTGAATTCACAGCGCTATTAGACTCCCCTATCCCACAGGGCGCTTACACTGTCTTTATTACTCCTTTTGATGACAGCTGGAAGCTAAAAGAAAATATTCAGCTGCCCTTGAACGGCACCGTAAAAGTTGACCCTGAGTATAAGTAAATGAGCGCAAAGACGTGTTTTCACTGTCTTGAGCCAGTTCCGGCTGGCTTTAATGAATCGGTCACCATTCAAGGTCATGCGCAGCCCATGTGTTGCATTGGCTGTAAAGCTGTCGCCCAGACCATCGTTGACCAAGGCATGACCGATTATTATAAGTATCGCACAGAGTCTGCCGGTAAAGTCGAACAGCTCGTGCCAGAACAACTTGCACTTATAAAAAGCTACGACCAAGAAAGTATTCAGCAAGAGTTTGTGGCTCATCAAGGCGACGATAAAGAGGTGCTGCTCAGTGTCGAAGGGATCAGTTGTGCTGCCTGCGCTTGGCTTATTGAAAGGCAACTGCTCGCCCATCAGGGCGTAAAACGTGTTGATGTTAATACCTCTACTCATCGCGCCATGGTGGTGTGGAACGACGAACAGGTCAAGCTCAGCACCTTGATCACCAGTCTCGCTGAGATCGGTTATAAGAGTTACCCTTTTCAAGCTGATAGTGAAGCGGCACAAAAACAAGCAACGGCCAAGAGCTTTATCCGTCGCCTTGGCGTCGCGGGCCTGATGACCATGCAGGTGATGATGTTCGCCTTTGCTATGTACTTTGGCATGTTCTCGGGGATGGAAGATAACTTCGAGCAATACTTCCGCTGGATCAGCTTAACCCTTGCTACGCCCGTTATTTTTTACTCTGCACTGCCCTTTTTAACCAATGCCATCAGTGGTCTTCGCGCTAAACAATTGAATATGGATGTCCCTGTATCCTTGGCGATATTTGGTGCCTATTTTGCCAGTTGTTATGCCACTTTGAGCGAGCAAGGCGAAGTGTATTTCGAATCCATTTGTATGTTTACCTTCTTGCTGTTACTGGGTAAGTATTTAGAGTTTCGCGCCCGCCTTAAAGCCAGTGAATTTACTGCTAATTTGCAAAAATTACTGCCCTTAACAGCGCGCAAAGTAGAGAATAATGAAGAACATATAACCAGTGCCAAACTCCTCTCTCTAGGTGACATCGTACGCGTCAAAGCTGGCGAAACCATTGCCGCTGACGGCGTGGTGATTGCAGGGCATTCCAGTGTTGATGAGTCAATGATGACCGGCGAGCACCACCCTGTGACTAAGCGCGTAGGCGACCAAGTCCATGCTGGCACTCTCAACCATGACGGCGTATTGACGATAGAGATCAACAAAGTGGGCCAAAACACCTTGGTCAACCAAATCATCAGACTGCAACACTCAGCATTAAGCCAACGCCCGCGCATTGCCCAAGTAACCGACAAAGTTGCCCAGTGGTTTGTTGCCTGCTTACTCGTTTTTGCCTCGATTACCGCAGTAGCTTGGTACAGTATTGCTCCCGAGCACGCCTTTTGGATCACCATTGCGGTGTTGGTTGCAACTTGCCCATGTGCACTGAGTTTGGCCATCCCCACCGCACTAACATGTGCTGTGGCCAACCTTACCAAGCGCGGGGTGTTAATCAAACAGTCTCATGTGTTAGAGACAGCCACCAAGCTCACCAAGGTGGGCTTTGATAAAACGGGCACCCTGACATTAGGGCGCTTTGTTATTGACCACACGGAAATACTAGATAATGCTTACGACGAGCAGCAAATACATACATTGGCCAGCGCTTTAGAAGCGTATTCCGAGCACCCCATAGCCAAAGCGTTTACCGAGAGTGCGAGTGCTGCTGCCCAACAAGTCATCACCGATGCCCAAGTACACACAGGTTATGGGGTGGCTGGTATCTGGCAAGGTCAGCGTGTACACATTGGTAAAGCAAGCTGGTTTGCAGGCCCGCAACCTAAAAACGCGCAGGCGGTGTTGTATGTAAACGAATCCGCCGTGGCCGCATTCTTTTTACAAGATAAAGTAAGAGAATATGCACAAGAGCTGCAACAGGAGTTAAAACAACAAGGCATTGAGCGCGTGATGCTCACTGGCGACCCCTCCGATAAAGGTGCCCAATTAAGCCAACAACTGCAATTAGATGCATGTCACAGTGCGCTGCTGCCACAAGACAAATTAGCACTGATGCAATCGTGGCATAATCAAGGAGATATCTGTGCCATGGTTGGCGACGGCGTCAATGACAGTCCGGTATTTAACGCCGCACATTTATCGATTGCGATGGATAGCGGCGCCGATATTTCGAAGAACACCGCCGATGTGGTATTGTTAAACAGCGATTTACGTTCGGTGTCTAAGCTTATCACCATTGCCAAAAAAACACGCCGAATTGTTCGTCAAAACTTGGCACTGTCGCTGTGTTATAACGGCGCTATCTTGCCTTTGGCAGCGATGGGTCTCGTGGCGCCGTGGATGGCGGTCATAGGTATGTCTGCCAGCTCCATTATTGTTATTACCAACTCGTTGCGACTATTACGCCTATGAGCATTATTTATGTGTTAATCCCTATCGCTATTTTGTTCGTGATTATTGCCATCGGCATTTTCTTTTGGGCAGTCAAAAGCGAGCAATTTTCCGACTTAGATAAACAAGGTCACAGCATTCTCTTTGAGGACGACAAAGAAGAGCACGACAAGAGCAATGAGCGAGATTAACTTTATCGCTGCTTTGCTTATGGGCCTTGCCGGCAGCGGCCACTGCGTTGCTATGTGTGGCGGTATCGCCGGTAGTTTTCAATTGGCCAGTAAGGACCTTAATGCCGTCGGTGCAGCCAGTGCTTACAACATAGGTCGGTTGTTTAGCTATACCCTAGCGGGTGCCCTTGTAGGAGGGCTAAGTGCTGCCTTTGCCAAGCAGAGTAACACCCTCAGCCAAGTATTAAGCTTATTCAGCGCAGTCTTTATGGTTTTGGTTGGCCTGTACGTGATGCGGCTATTTAATGCCCTTGGCCCAGTTGAAAAAGCCGGACAATGGGCTTTGTGGCGCCATATCGTAAAATTAAACCGCTACCTAATGCCAATTAATACCTATCCCAAGGCCCTGGGTTATGGTGCACTTTGGGGGTGGCTGCCATGTGGTTTAGTTTACAGCGCGCTAACTTGGGCTATCACCAGCCAAAGCGCGATTAATGGCGCACTATTTATGTTATGCTTTGCGCTTGGGACACTCCCTGCCATGTTGGCATTAGGATTAGGCGCCCAATTTATAAAGCGTAGCCTCAATCACCCATGGGTGCGCCTAGCACTTGGTAATCTATTACTTTGGTATGGGTTGTATAGCCTTATTGTTGCAAGCCAACCTCTACTGACGTAGATTTAACACAAACATTCAGTTCACCTTGGATAGTAAAATGGACGTAAAACCAACCCTTTCAGGTAAATACGCAGGTAAGTCAAACTGTGCCATTAGTTGCACAAACTGCTCTATTTCCCAACTGTGTCTGCCGTATAGCCTCAATGGCGATGAAATGGATCGTCTCGACGATATCATTGAGCGCAAAAAACCGCTGCACAAGGGGGATTTCCTGTTTGAATCTGGGGACGAACTGAAGTCCATTTTTGCCGTGCGCAGTGGCTCGTTTAAGTCCTTTACTCTATCAGAGCAAGGTGAGGAACAAATCACCGGATTCCACTTAGCGGGCGACTTAGTTGGTTTTGATGGTATTCAAACCATGAAACATCAAAGCTTCGCCCAAGCCTTAGAAACATCTATGGTGTGCGAGATTCCCTTCGCTACGCTCGACGAATTAGCAGGGAAGTTACCGAAGCTGCGCCAGCAGATCATGCGCTTAATGAGCAACGAAATTAACTACGACCAAGAAATGTTATTGCTGCTAAACAAAAAAACGGCTGAGCAGCGCCTGGCCTCTTTCTTGTTCACCTTATCACGCCGCTTCAGCGAGCGTGGGTTCTCAGCCAGAGAGTTTCGTCTCACTATGACGCGCGGTGAAATCGGTAATTACTTAGGCCTCACAGTTGAGACCATCAGCCGCTTATTAAGCCGCTTCCAAAAAGGGGGATTCATCCGTGTGGACGGTAAGTTCATCACCATTGAAGATCATGAAACCCTGGCCCACACGGCTGCGATAAGTTTGCCAAGCGATTGATCTAACTCAAACTCACAGACCGCGCCCCCTTTTCAATTGCGTTAATTGCGTTACACTGAAATGGTGTATATTACAATTCGCTTGGTAATGCAGGAGGCGCACAATGGATAAAATTAAACGTATTTTAGCTGTGGTTGATCCCACCGTGGAGCAGCAACAGAGTTTGTCTCGGTCTATCGAACTGGCGCGAAAAAGCGGTGCGCAAATCACCGCGTTCCTGTCCATCTATGATTTTTCTTATGAAATGACCACAATGCTCAGTGCCGAAGAGCGCGAAGCCATGCGCAAAGCGGTGCTCAGTGAAAAAGAGCAGTGGTTGAAAACCCTCACTCACCAATACCAAGATGTGCAATTTGACACCAAAGTGGTGTGGCATAACCGCCCTTTCGAAGCCATTATTCGCGAAGTGCTCGGCCATGATTATGATCTAGTCGTCAAAGGCACACACCAACATGACACGCTAAAGTCGGTGATCTTTACGCCTACCGATTGGCACTTGATCCGTAAATGCCCGGCTCCTTTACTGCTAGTGAAAGACCATAACTGGCCAGTTGGCGGTGCAGTGGTGGCTGCGGTTAATGCTTCCAGTGATGATGAGCAACACCAAGCGCTTAATCAACGCATTGTTCAAGACGCTAAATTTATCGCTCAACTTGCTCAGGGCGACCTGCATTTAGTTAATGCTTACCCGGCAACACCGGTGAATATTGCCATTGAGATCCCAGAGTTTAATCCCTCACAGTACAATGAAACGGTAAAAGAGCACCATCTCAATTCAACGCGAGAATTAGGTGCTCAACATGGTATCGCCACACACCATCAACATGTGGAGGAAGGTTTACCGGAGGATGTGATCCCTCGGATTGCGAAAAAGCTCGACAGTGAACTTGTGGTGATGGGCACTGTGGGCCGCACCGGTCTCAGTGCAGCTCTTGTCGGCAACACCGCAGAGCATGTTATCGATAGTCTCGATTGTGATGTCCTGGCACTGAAACCCGATGGCTATCACTCCCCGCTTGAGGACTAACCTGCAACCATTACACACTATCTGTCATTTGGGCGGCGCTAATGCCGCCTTTTTCTTGATGCCGCTGAACTGTATGCCTATAATACGCGCCTTTAAAATGAGCCGTAACAAGGGTGTCTAGGTGTCGCATTCAGCACAAGCCAAAGCGCAATATAACTTCAATAAACTGCAAAAGCGGCTACGCCGCCATACAGGTCAAGCCATTGCTGACTTCAATATGATTGAAGAAGGCGACCGCATCATGGTGTGCTTATCCGGCGGTAAAGACAGCTACACCCTGCTCGATATTTTACAAAATCTACAACGCTCAGCGCCGGTGCGCTTTGAGCTGTTTGCGGTGAATTTAGACCAAAAACAACCCGGCTTTCCTGAGCATGTGCTGCCCGAATACTTGGACGGTTTAGGTATTGAGTACAAAATTGTTGAAGAAGACACGTACTCAATTGTTAAAGATAAAGTGCCTGAGGGTAAAACCACCTGCTCGCTGTGCTCGCGCTTACGCCGTGGTATCTTATATCGCACCGCTAAAGAGCTCGGAGCAACTAAAATTGCTCTCGGCCACCACCGTGATGACATGATTGAAACCTTGTTTTTAAATATGTTCTATGGCGGAAAAATGAAAGGCATGCCAGCCAAGCTAATGAGCGATGACGGCCAGCACATGGTGATCCGCCCACTGGCCTATTGTAAAGAAGCTGATATCAGTGCATACGCACAACAAAAAGAGTTTCCAATCATTCCTTGCAACTTGTGTGGCTCGCAAGAAAACTTACAAAGACAGAACATCAAGGCGATGCTGCAACAGTGGCATAAAGAATCACCTGGGCGTATTGAAAGCATCTTTACCGCCATGCAAAACGTGGTGCCCTCACATATGGCTGATACTTCGATGTTTAACTTTGCACAGCTGCAAACCGGTGAAGTAATAGATGGCGGTGATATTGCGTTGGATAAAGCCCAGTTCGACACACCAACTGTGCCCGAAGAAGAACACTCTGACAGTGGTGTAAAAATTCAAGCCATTGAGCTGTAAGAGTATAATAAGGCCGCTTTTCAAGCGGCCTTATTCCTTTCTCTACTGCGCTATCCAAGGCGTAATTCGATGAATCTGCGTGCCTTCTACTAAGGTTTTGTTATTGTCTTGCCACTGCTGCTCAATCGGCACCTTACATTGCAAGCCTTGGCACTGCCAGCTGTCTGGCACCTTCGCCGGCAGCGTATCAGCAAAGTGTAGTTGCACACCTTTATGTTCAGGTAACAAAAACGGCATCAGCGTACCCACAAAAAAGCCAGATAAGTCGCCAATTAAATCATCAAACTCTTGCTCGATGGTATAAGCTTGCGCATAGGTTAATCGTGTAAACGGTCCTGGTGCTTCAATTTGCATACTCAACTGGCACTGCCCTGATTGTGGCGTGGCGATGACCATAGCTTTGTGGGTATCTAGTTGCTTGTCAAAGGGCAAGAACAGTTGCCCGTTATCATCATAAGTTAAAGGAAAGCGTTCGCGCTCGGTCACGATTTTACCTTCCTTTAGAACGCAATTTTCTGCATTTTCATAGGTTTTTAAGTAAAAGCCGACTTTAGCGTGTTGGAAATTGCCTTCGTTGACAACCTCCATACGGTCGTAAAAGCCATCGTAAGACATTACCACGGGCTCATCTGTTAGCTGCGCATTCACAGCCATTGAACACATTAGTGTGGCAATAAAAAGGCATTTATTCATCGAAGTAAGTCCTGTTATGGTCAATCATCGCTTGCAGCTCTTCAATATAGGCTTCACCGCGCTCAGAGTAAGACATCAACCCATACGTCAGCGCCTTGGCATCGATTGGCTGTTGTGCTTGACGTAAGTCGGCGCGAATATCGCGTAATTCACGATACGCGCTGTTAGTGTTGATATTGTAAAAATAGGCATTCACCGCCTCTTGCACTGACTGATACACTGCAACCTCATGTTTTGCCCCTTGATTGCGGCGCTTTGGCACCATACCGCAGCCCTGACTAAAGCACCATTGCCCAAAAAAGTTAAGTCCGATGCGGGCAAAACGTGAGGTGCCCCATGCCGACTCATTGGCTGCCTGCATCATGACTAATTCTTTAGGGATCACATCCACCCTGCGCAATGCTTGGCGCAATGATAATTCACTAATTTGTTCATCTCCCAGCCCATATTCAGCGAAAATATCGGTGACTTTATCAATCTGCACATCAGTAAGTGGCTCATCAAATTGGGTCATCATCAGGGCAATTTCTAACACTGCACGCTGTGAGCGTAACTTAGCATTCGCTTTTTCAATAGGCTCGCGAATAAAGTCGAAGAACGCCGCCTTTTTCTGTTTTACATCCTTTATCGCAGCAAAATTAGGTAGCTTAACGTTGTGCAGAGGTTTTTCCGGCACTGTTGGCTTTTCCACAGTGGGCTGCTCCTCACGTGGCTGAGTGTCTGCGACACGGGTTCCCCATATGAACGGGTACAACAATGCAGTCACACAGATTATTACGGTTATTAGCAGTCCAAGCTTTTTTATCATGAATCCTCCACGAGCCCCCAAGGCCAGATCAAAAAACGCGGCATTATATCGCGAACATGGTTGTTTTAAAAACGCAATCTGAACACTCGGGTGATTGAAAAGACTTTGTTTTATTTATAGTTTACACTTTGCACAGTGCAAAGGATCAGATTGAGGAAGCCATGCAGCATATCTGGCAACAACGGCGCGCCGATGAACACAAACACCGACCTAATGACAATCGCTCACCTTGGCAAGTGGATCGCTCACGTATTATTCATGCCGCAGCGTTTCGCCGCCTGCAAGCCAAAACCCAAATTATGGGTATTGGCCTGAATGACTTTTATCGCACTCGCTTAACCCACTCTTTGGAAGTTTCGCAAATTGGCAGCGGTCTATTACGTCATCTCAGTCGACAACATCCAGATATTACTTGTCTTCCTGATGAGTCATTACTTGAAACCTTGTGTTTAGCCCATGATATTGGTCATCCACCATTTGGCCATGGCGGTGAAATTGCCCTGAATTATATGATGCGCGAACACGGAGGCTTCGAGGGCAATGCGCAAACCTTGCGAATCGTCGCGAAGTTAGAGCCCTACACTCAGGGCTATGGTATGAACCTAACCCGACGCACTTTACTGGGGTTTATAAAGTATCCAGCGCTTATTGATACACTTTGGCACACTCACCCAGAGCAAAACGCCAAACAACAATTTATAAAAGCGCACGATTGGCGTCCGGCGAAAGGCTTATACAATGATGACCAAGATTTGCTTGATTGGATTTTAGCGCCGCTCGATGACTCACAACGCCAACGCTTTACCAGCCATGAGCAGTATGATGCATATCGCCACAAAACCCGTTATAAATCACTCGATGCGGCCATTATGGAGTTGGCAGATGACATTGCTTATGCGGTGCATGATCTTGAAGATGCGATTGCCACCGAGCAAATCACTGTCCACGATTGGCAGGCTCATGGCGAGCCAGCACTTGCTCAAATCGATTGTCCTTGGCTAGATGACAGCCGCATCACTGAACGGCTTTTCTTTGGCTGTGAAGCGCAGCGCAAAGACATCATTGGTGAGTTAGTTAACTTGTTCATTACCCAATCCCGACTTGAGCAAACAGACAGCCGCTTTGGGTGCGATATTTTGCGCTATCAAGTGACCCTGCCCAGCGCTTACATGAGTTTATTAAACGCGCTCAAACGCTTTATTTATAAACGCCTTATTCGCGCTCCCCATATGCAGCAAATTGAATTTAAAGGACAAAAACTAATCATGGAATTATTTGCCGCATTTGCCAGTGATCCCCTACGCTTGCTGCCGGAAACAACCGCATTGAGTTATCGTAAAGCCGAGCAACAGGGCGATAATCCTTTACGCGTGCTATGCGATTATCTCAGTGGCATGACCGATGAGTATGCATACAAAACTTATCAACGGTTGTTTGCGCCGACCATCGGTGTTTAACTACATAATAGGAACACAGCAATTGCTTTACGTTCGTCTAAACTAATGGGGCAATTACGAAACGTCTGAGTTTTCAAGGACCGACACCAATGCATTACCCTTTATGCTTACTGGCGTTGCTCATAAGTACTAGCAATAATGCCAACACAACCAGTTCGTTGCCTGATACCTTACTTGAGGAGCGTCAGGTCGTTATCAAACAAGCCGATAAATACGACTGGTTACGCCTAAATTCCGGAGAGTGGCTTAAAGGAGAGCTGAAATCGCTCTATGACAAAAAGGTCGAATTTGAAAGCGATATTCTCGATACCCTGATCATTGATCAAGAAGATATTTATATGGTCATATCTGGGCGCTCTCACAGCGTGCGCTTTAATGACGGCACAGTGCAACAAGGGTCGCTGAATATATCCGGAGGCTATGTGGTTGTGGGAAACAGTCCTTCGCAATATCGCTATCAAGACTTAGTTTCTATTGCTCCTAGTGCCAAAGACGAGCTGAGCGCTTGGTCTATCAAGGTCGGCGTAGGCGCGAATTTAAGCAGAGGGAATACCGAACAAACCGAGCTCTCGGCCAGTGTTGATATAAAACGTCGGACGGCCAGTAACCGGTTACTCATTACCGCGCTGGCAGATCGCACAGCAAACGACGATAAGGTGACTGAAAACAATCTCCGAGCGAATGGCACCTTTGATTGGTTTTATACCAGCTCACTGTACTTTCGCCCGGTATTTTTTGAGTATTACCGCGACCCTTTCCAAAATATCGATAACAAATACACCCTGGGTGCTGGTTTTGGCTACTACTTAATAGACACAGATAAATTGGAGTGGGATATCGGTGCCGGGCCAGCCTATCAACGAACCGAGTTTAGTGATGTTGCTGCGGGGCAAGATACCAGTAATTCCTCCACCTCTTTTTATTTTGAGTCAAATTTGGATTACGAATGGCGCACCAATGTAGATTTAAAGTTTGACTATCGCTTCACCTTTGCCGAGAACGCCTCAGGTGGTAATGCTCAACATGCTCTTGCTGGCGCTTCTATTGATATAACTAACGACATAGATTTGGACTTATCATTGGTGTGGGATCATCTTGCCTCCCCTGTGGCTAATGCCGATGGCAGTATTCCCAAGCAGGATGACTACAAGATGATTGTTTCTTTGGGTGTTGAACTTTAGGAGAGCCAATGAAATTTCTGCCATTAAATGTTGTCACCGCAGCGCTCTTGTCTGTGCTGTGCTATAGCGCCAATAGTCATGCACAAAGTATAGAATAGCGTCTCAGTGCGCTTGAACAGCGCCTCAGCGAGCTAGAAAAGCAGTTGGCTGCTAAAGATAAAAAAATCGCTGCATTGGAGCGCGAACAAAAACGCACCCAAGTAGTAGCCAATAATGCCAAGGTCTCAGCGATAGAGGCGCAGCAAGTGCTTTTTAATGACACCACCCGACCGAGTCACCGTTTTGCCGCCCCCGCCAAAAGTATTCGCTTAAGCGACTCAACGACGACGTTGCAACTAGGTGGACAAATTTGGCTTGATGCTATCTATAATCACGGCGAAATGACGAATCGTGCCGGCTTTCAAACCTCTTCTATTGCTTATGATGACAACACCACCAACGACAACACGCTGTTGAGCGCTGGCCAATCTAAGCTGTCGTTTCGCAGCCATACGCCCACCCACTATGGTGATATGACCACGCGCTTTGAATTCGATATGTTTGATGACCAAGGTAATGCCGATTTTCACCTGACTCACCTGTGGGGTGAGCTTGGGAATTGGGGAGCAGGACAAACCTTTTCCGGGTTTATGGACATCAATTCATTTCCCAACATCATTGATTATTGGGGTCCCACTGCCATGGTGTTTACCCGTCAACCACAAATCCGCTATCGCACTGAACAAAGCGCATCGGGGGCAACATGGATGGTGACCATGGAGCGCTCTGACGCCGACTTGGCATTTCCTCGAGATATCGACCACGCGACCCTTTCTTTCAATGAGCAGAACGATTGGCCAGACGCTACGCTCAGTTATCAGCAGCGTTTCACAGATGGCTACATAAAAGCCGCCCTATTACTACGTAGCTTAGGCTTTGAAACATCGACCCAAGAAGACTCGGTAACTGGATGGGGTATCAATGTCACTGGCAATTATGCCCTTGATAAAACTCATTTATTGAAATTCCAATTTGCAACTGGCGAAGGCATCGCCCGCTATATCAATGACCCGTGTTGCAGTATATACAGCGCTATCACCGGGGGCAGCGATGCAGGCTTAAACAGCAACGGCGATTTACAAGCAATTGGTATCAGTGGCGGGTTTGTGTATCTCGATAAGCAATGGAGTGAGCGCTTTACATCTAGCCTAGGGGTAAGCTACGTCGACGTTGACAACCTTGCTACGCAACACGCTAGAGCATTTAATAACAGTCTCTACAGCACTATTAACCTTATTTGGAACCCAACTATGATGTCCCGTTTAGGCGTGGAGCTACAATACGGGGAAGTAGAGAATTTTGCCGGTGAGCAGGCTGATAACCTGCGCCTGCAAACCTCATTTGGCTTTAAGTATTGAAGCGGTGATTTACTAGCGTTATCGCTTAGCAAGCATTTAATCTTTGGTTCATAAGGCGCGTGCTTAAATCGCCGCCCTGATGTTATGGCCTTTTTATCGGCCCGGGTGTGTGCTCAACACCCTTAATAGGACAGTGAAACAATGAAAACGTGGATAAGTTCAGCCTTTTTATCATTCATTATTTTGTGCAGTACCGCCTGCTTGGCTCGCCCTTATGACCCACAGAAGGTCGAGCAAGTGCTCAATACTGCTCATGCTTTATACAAAGATACCAATGCTGGAGCCAATGCCGATTATATCCCGGCTCTGGCCAAAGTGGACTCCAGTTTATTTGCCATTGCTATCGTCACTGCTGATGGTCAAGTATTCACTCAAGGGAACATTGACGCCACATTTTCAATTCAGTCCATTTCGAAGGTATTTACGCTCGCCTTAGCCATGGAGCAGCAAGGCAGCGCAGCAATAGTCGATAAAATCGGTGTCAACGCCACAGGGTTACCATTTAATTCTGTTGCTGCTATCGAGCTGAACCAAGACCGTTCAGTCAATCCACTGGTCAATGCCGGGGCCATGGCCACAGTGAGTCTGCTAGAAGGTGATAAGACGCAGCAAAAATGGCAGTCGATTGCTACTTGGTATGATCAATTTGCTGGCCGAGAGCTGGCAGTGATGAACGAGGTATATCAATCAGAGTCGGCAACCAATGGCCACAACCTCGCTATCGCTGAACTGCTTAAGTCTTATGACCGCTTCTACGGTGATGTGGATATGAATTTAGATATCTATACACGTCAATGCTCAGTAGGAGTGACGACCAAAGATCTCGCAATGATGGCTTCCGTACTCGCGAATGGTGGCACGCACCCAGTCACTGGCGAAGCGCTCATGACAGCAGAAAATGTTCAACGTGTGCTGGCGGTGATGGCTACCGCAGGGCTTTATGAAACCAGTGGCGACTGGGCGTTTCAAGTAGGCTTACCGGCCAAAAGTGGTGTCGGTGGTGGCATTATCGCGGTGATGCCAGGCAAGTTTGCTATTGCTGCCTTTTCACCAAAACTTGATGAGGCTGGCAACAGTGTGCGCGCTCAACGAGCGATAGATTATATCGCCGATAAGGCCAACGCCAATGTATTTAGTCATCTTGATTAATTGCCCCTATCCGCATTGACTTAGTCATCAACGATGCAACGAAAAACGCACCTTTTTCAAGGTGCGTTTTGATATCCAACTTGTGGAAAAATGACTGAGCGAGCTCAATCACTCATTAGATTGCAGCATTGCGGTAACGCTTAACAAATTCTTTAACCGGCTGGCCATTGCAACGAAGGTTAGATAGACGCTTGTTCTGTAGGCTTAGTGTGCTTAAACCTTTTTGTGCAGCTTCTAAACATAGTTGTGTTTCTCGCTGATTATTTTTTGCGTAAAGGCTCACTGCAGTGTCGCTGTTTTGGTTTTCAACCGTCACATTTTTAGCGATATCACGAATATCTTGACCGTTGCAGTACAAACTAGAAGACACTCGGCTTACACGAATGCCATGTTTTGCACCTAGCTCTTTTGCTGCCGCTAAACCTTGGTTCGCAGCTGCTACGCAAACCTGAGACTCAATACTGTCGTTTTTAGCAAAATAAACACGCTCTGTGCTGGCAAAAGCTGAAGTAGCGAATAAACAAGGGATAACAAGGGCAGTAAGTTTGGTCATGTAAGACTCCACAAAAATGAACGGGTGATCAAAATTTGAACTGGATTTTATATCCACAAACTACGATGTCAACTGCATTAGCTATGCAATTAAAAATATTTTAAAGAATTAACAATTCATATACGTAATCACGTTTATCATGTAACAAATGCTTAATAGCTGTACTTTTTGCTCACAATTCGATCATCTTAAAAATGTCGACTCGTTCAGTAAGACTGCATTTTTAATCGAAACAAAAGCCTAGCCATTTTTACTTGTCGACGGGCTTGATATACTGCCAACAACGCTGTTATTTAGTGCAAAAGGATCTCCGGACATGAAACTTATCTCATTTAATATCAATGGCATTCGCGCAAGGTTACACCAACTGCAGGCGCTATTGGAAAAACACAATCCTGATGTCGTTGGCCTTCAGGAGATTAAAGTGCATGACGACTTATTCCCTGTCGCTGATGTTGAAGCCATGGGCTACCACGTGTATTTTCACGGGCAGAAAGGTCATTACGGCGTGGCAATGCTCACCAAAAACCCCGCTAAGCAGGTGAAAAAAGGCTTCTCTACCGATACCGATGATCATCAAAAACGTATGATTGCCGTTACTGTGGAAGATAGCCATGGTGATGATGTTACGGTGCTAAATGGCTACTTCCCGCAAGGCGATAACATCAATCATGAAACCAAGTTCCCTTATAAACGACAGTTTTATGCTGATTTGATGACTGAATTGGATAGCCATTACCACGCTGACAGTAAATTAGCCGTTATGGGGGATATCAATATTTCCCCAACCGACCTAGACATCGGTATTGGTGAAGCGAATAAAAAGCGTTGGCTAAAAACCGGAAAATGCTCATTTCAACCACAAGAACGCGAGTGGCTGGATACACTGCTGGCCTGGGGCTTGGTCGATACCTATCGCCAATGCCACCCAGATACGGACGACCAATTTTCTTGGTTTGACTATCGTTCGAAAGGCTTCGATGATAACCGAGGACTGCGAATTGATGTAATTTTGGCGACCAAGGCATTGGCGAGCACCCTGAGTGACAGCGGCATTGATTATGAGTTAAGAGGCATTGAAAAGCCTTCTGATCACGCCCCAATTTGGAGCACTTTTTAAACGCAGCCATGAGCTATATCATACTTGCAATTATCCTTGCCCTGAGCATCGATAAAGCCAGTTTAACCGGGTTGATAGCGCATCCTGCTCGGCAAAAAGGCCTATTTGCCTGCGCCTTAGTACTGGCACTACTTTGGCGTATCAAGGCAGGTATATTCCCGGGCCCAGATATCCATATTCTTGGCGTCACTGCGGTCACTCTGATCTTAGGCTGGCGCCTAGCGACACTGGCCAGTGTATTAGCAACGGCCTTGTTGCTGGCCTTTTCCGTGGTCAGTATTGAAAGTGCAGCAACCTTCATCATACTGACGGCGCTGATCCCTATTTATTTTAGCTATTTATTATTTATTGTGGTGTATCACGCCCTTCCCCGGCATCTGTTCATCTATATTTTTGTTTGTAGCTTTTTGTGTGCAGCATTGGCTAATTGCCTGAAAATTTTTGTCGGTGCCGGCTATTTTTGGTTTATCGGTAGTTATGACTGGGTAACGCTCACTGAAAACTACCTATTTTTAAGCGCCCTGATCTGGTTTCCCGAAGCGATGCTAAATGGCATGGCCATGACGTTGATGGTGATCTATCGGCCACACTGGGTGCGCACCTTTTATGATAAGGAATACCTCTCTCAATGAGTGCTTACTGTTGTCCTCTTTGCCAGCAACCGCTGCAACGTCAAAACCAAGCATTGGTGTGCGCCAAGGGCCATCAATTTGATTATGCCAAAGAGGGATACGTCAACTTGCTCCCGGTACAGTTTAAAAAATCCAAACAACCTGGAGATAATCAGGACATGGTGCAGGCGCGAAGACGATTTTTAAATGCGGGCCACTACCAATTTATGCGCGATGCGCTGGCACAAGAAGTCTCGGCGTGTTACTCGGGAACAGGTTATGTTGTCGATATGGGCTGCGGTGAAGGCTACTATAGCGCAGCGATGGCAGAACAATTCCAAGACCCAGAGCTTGTTCATGGCATTGACATTGCAAAACCTGCCGTGCGTTATGGAGCCAAGCGCTACCCTGGTTGTCAGTTTGCTGTGGCGTCAACCAAACAAATGCCCATGGCCAGTGGCTGCGCCAGTGTGGTGAGCAGCGTATTTGCTCCTATTTTCGCCGATGAAAGTGCACGCTTGTTGCAGGACAACGGCCACCTTATTGTTGTTTCGCCAGGGCCAAGACACTTAGCGCAGTTAAAAGCGCTCATATATCAACAGGTGCGCGAGCACACTGCTCCTGACACACCGCCCGGATTCAATCGGCAACGGCAACAGTTGTTACAACAGCAAATTTCATTACCTGGAGAAGATGCCAGAGATTTAGCCCTGATGACACCCTTTGCATGGAAGTTCAGTGAAATTCAAATGGCAGATTTGGCAAGCGCCGATGAGGTGACTATCGACGCCGAGTTTTTCATTACGGTGTATCAAAAAATATCCTGACGAAAGGCTTTGTCCATTTTTTCAAACATATCACGGAGCAACTTAGCCAACTCTATATAGCAAGGTTTAGTTTTTGCTGGTGCTCCTTGATATCCTTGTGCCGCCATCTTCTCGTGAAGTTCACGATACCACAGTGCCATACTTGGTGGCAGCGGTGTCTCAGCACGTTTTCCGAGCCATAATAAACCTTGCACCGGTAAAGACAAGATCAGTAAGGCGCATGCAAGAGCGGGCCCCAAAAACTGTTGCCCCAACACCTGAAGCTGAATCACTAAACTTGTCAGTGCCACCGCAGGCATGATTTTGATAGCGAAGGCCGTGGCATTCACCACCCTGTTTTCTATAAACAGCGGCGCTAGCTCACGCCGTAGCGGCCACACTTTAGTGTACTGGTGACCTTGCTGTATTTGCGAAATAAGACTTTTTTGCATTTGCGCCTCTAACAACTAACGCTATGTCTGAAATTAAGGTAAAATATATATCACCTATCAATTATACCTTAGTCTAGTTTTGCTCTAGGTTCACCTAAGGATTATAGCTAATCTTTTGGTGCCCGACTAAGTTCATTGATGGGTTCACGTTCCTACATTCAACCACAGGTCTATTTAATGTCTGTACAACACGTCCTCGTACTCAATTGTGGCAGCTCAAGTTTGAAGTTCGCTGTTATGGATGCCAACTCTGGCGATGAACTACTCACTGGATTAGCAGAGCGTCTGCACAGTGACGACGCCACCTTAAAGTATAAATTTGCTGGCGACAAGCATACTAACGCCCTACCTAAGGGCGCCGATCACCAAACAGCGATCGATACCCTGGTCACGCTTATTGGTAATTTCTCTTTGAGCCAACATTTAATCGCCGTAGGTCATCGTGTGGTGCATGGCGGCGAACAATTCACCGGCTCGCAGATTATCACTCCCCATATTATTGATGCCATTACTCAAACTGCACAATTGGCGCCATTGCATAACCCAGCAAACCTAACGGGCATTCGTGCTGCACAGGCGGCATTTCCTGAGCTCGTTCAGGTTGCCGTATTTGATACCGCCTTCCATCAAACGATGCCTAAGCATGCTTATTTGTATGCCTTGCCTTACTCACTATATGAGCGCCATGGTGTGCGGCGTTACGGCTTTCATGGTACCAGTCATGCGTATGTGAGTTTAATGGCGATTGAAGAGCTTGGATTAGATACAGATAACAGCCGCATCATTAGTGCCCACCTCGGCAATGGCTGCTCGGTGTGTGCGATAAAAAATGGCCGCAGTGTTGACACCAGCATGGGGCTCACCCCTTTAGAGGGCGTAGTGATGGGTACGCGCAGTGGTGATATCGACCCGGGGCTCTTTGACTTTCTGACTAACCAACTAGGTTATGCCAGTGCAGAGGTCAGCGACATACTCAACAAGCAAAGTGGCTTGTTGGGGATCAGCGAATTATCCAATGACTGTCGCACCATAGAAGAGGCGCATGTAGCTGGCAATGCCAAGGCTACCCTGGCCCTGGATATTTTCTGTTACCGATTGGCTAAGCAGATTGCTGCCTATTTAGTACCGCTTGCTGGACTCGATGCACTTATCTTTACCGGTGGCATTGGCGAAAATTCAGACATTATTCGCGCTAAAGTGCTCACCCATTTAGCCTTTTTAGATATCCATGTTGATCCAGAGAGTAACCTTGCGGCCCGCTTTGGCAACCTAGGCGTTATTACCACGGCAACCAGCCGTGCTCAGGCGGTGGTGATCCCCACCAATGAGGAGTGGATGATTTGCCAAGATGCCGCTCGCCTAGCAAAAGGAGTGTCATAATGTCTCGTCGTATTATGCTCATTCCCGTTTCCACCGGTGTCGGCCTTACCTCTGTATCCGTGGGCTTAGTGAGGGCCTTGGAACAAAAAGCCATCAAAGTAAACTTCTTCAAGCCCATCGCCCAACCCCGTCGTGGCGAGTGTGGACCTGAGAAATCAACTGCGATCGTGAAAATCGGCTCTAGCATCAATCCACCGGAGCCATTTTCTTTGACCTACGCTGAAAATATGATTGGCGATGGCAAAGGAAATACCTTGCTTGAAGAGATCGTTGAGCGTTTTGAAAGTGCAATTCATGATGATGAAATTGCCATCATTGAGGGCATGGTACCAACCAGAAACCAACCTTATGCGGGGCGTGTGAACCGAGAAATAGCCCAGACTCTTGGCGCTGATATTGTGTTTGTCGTGACCCCCAGTAATGACTCTTTAGAGGAATTAGAAGACAAAATTGAGATAGCCGCTGGCAATTACGGTGGCATCAGTCACCCGCGTGTGCTCGGTTGTATCTTTAACAAAGTGAACGCGCCTCTTGATGAGCAAGGCCGAGCACGGGCCGACTTGGTTGAGCAATTCAACCCGGAGCAACTAGAAAATGAGCTGCATCGTTTAGCCTCGATGCCTCTATTTCGTCGCCAACCCTTTCGCTTGCTCGGTAGCATCCCATGGGATTTCGAGCTGGTCGCTCCAAGAGCCATCGATTTAGCCCAGTATCTTGATGCTAAAGTGATTCATCAAGGCGATTTATTGCATCGGCGCTTACGTCGCGTAACCTTTTGTGCGCGCACCGTGTCTAACTTACTTAACCATATCTCCCCCGGGGTGTTACTGGTTACACCGGGGGACCGTTCAGATGTGTTAGTTGCAGGTTGCTTATCGGCGATGAACGGCACCAAGATAGGAGCCATTTTGCTCACCGGTGATATTGAACCTGAGCCCCGTATTATGGCGCTGTGCCAACAGGCTATGGAACAAACTGGCCTGCCTATTCTGGCTACCGAGCATGATACTTGGCGCACGTCATTATTGCTGCATAACTTTAACCTTGAAGTGCCCTGCGATGATGAACAGCGCGTTGATAAAGTTAAGGCGCACCAAGCCACCTATATCGATAGTCAGTGGCTCGATAGCTTGGCGCAAAGTTCGCAGAAAACGCGTAAACTCTCGCCGCCAGCATTCCGTTACTTGCTTACCGATAAAGCTCGTAGAGCCAACAAAACCGTAGTCCTTCCGGAGGGCGAAGAGCCACGCACCATCAAGGCTGCGGCTATTTGTGGTGAGCGCGGCATTGCCCGGACTGTGCTATTGGGCGACCCTCAAGAGATAGCGCGTATCGCTGAGCAACAGGGCGTGGAGCTCAATGACTATGTTCAACTTGTTGACCCTGACAGCATCCGCGCTGACTACGTTGCACCTATGGTTGAGCTGCGTAAGAACAAGGGGCTTACCCATGTTGTCGCCGAGGAATTGCTGCAAGATAACGTTGTGCTGGGGACCATGATATTAGCCGAAGGCGAAGTCGATGGGCTAGTGTCTGGGGCTGTCAATACCACAGCCAACACCATTCGCCCACCGCTGCAGTTGATCAAAACTGCGCCAGGCTCATCACTGGTATCATCGGTGTTTTTCATGTTGCTGCCAGATCAAGTACTGGTTTATGGCGATTGTGCTATTAACCCAGACCCAACGGCGGAGCAATTGGCAGATATTGCTATCCAGTCGGCAGATTCAGCGGCCGCTTTTGGCATTGAACCTAGGGTGGCGATGATAAGCTACAGCACAGGTAGTTCGGGCGCGGGCGCCGACGTCGAAAAAGTACGGACTGCCACTGAATTAGCGCAACAAAAACGTCCCGACCTTATCATTGATGGGCCACTGCAATATGATGCCGCCATCATGGAAAATGTAGCGCGCAAAAAGGCCCCAAATAGCCCGGTAGCCGGACAGGCAACGGTGTTTATATTTCCTGACTTGAATACCGGCAATACCACCTATAAAGCTGTACAGCGAAGCGCCGAGTTAGTGAGTATTGGCCCGATGCTTCAAGGCATGCGTAAACCGGTGAATGACTTAAGCCGTGGTGCCTTAGTGGATGACATCGTCTACACCATCGCACTGACCGCAATTCAAGCACAACAAGCGGCTGAGCAACTGAGCGACGCCTGAACAATAATCAGGCAGTACAAATAAGTACTGCCTTTTCATAACGTTACAGACTATTAACCACGCTACCCCCCAAACTTATCCACAGCTTTTGTTAGCAACTTATTTTGTCACTATGGTCCGTACTGCTCGACTCCACTCTTAATACCCATTTATGTTGGATTTGCTTATAATCTGACTAGGGTCTGTTGACCTTTCAAGTTCGTTTTTGCAGCAGCTTGATTGGGTTTTATACAAGGCAGAGGCTGCGTGGCATAGTTATTCTATGTGAGCCAGCCGATAACACAGTAGAAAAGCCAATCAAGCGCTGCCGAACGGTTCTTTTGAGCGCACTTTTCTCATTGTTGCTCGATATTCGCTTAGATTACTAGGCCACACATCGAGCGCCGCGATAAACGCACGCTCAAACAGAACAAAAATAGAACAGCAAAGATCAACAGACCCTAAGCAAAAAGCAAAGTCCCTAGACCCGTCGAGTTATTTTCGGTATAAGTTAACTTTAACCTCAAAGGGGATCGTTATGGCTAAACAAACGCTACAATTGCTTGCGAACGACTTTACGATTCATAGCTTTGAGAGCACCAGCGAGATCCCCAAAGCCATTACCCAAAGCGAGTTTTATTTCGTTGCCAAAACAGCCGAAGAACTTTCCGTTGTATGCAACAGTGATATTGAGCTTGATAGTTTAGAGCAAGAACCGGGCTGGGTGGCCTTTGAAGTACTGGGTCCCCTTGGCTTTTCGCTTACAGGTATATTGTCTAATATTTCTGGCGTGTTGGCACAAGCGAACATTTCCATTTTTGCTGTATCTACCTTTGATACAGACTATATTTTGGTTAAACGCGTACAGGCAAAAAATGCTATGTCGACACTTAAAAAAGAAGGTTACACCGTTCGTTCATGAGCCAAGTTAGTCAATTTTGCTTGCCAGCTGAGTTACCCCCTTCACCCACCCTAACACTGTGTGCTCCTGTGAGCGGCCAGGTGCACCCTTTAAGTTGCCTGCCCAGTGCACTTATGGCACATGGGTTACTTGGCGCTGGGGTGTGCATCGATATGCATTCACATAAGTTGGTAGCCCCTTGCGATGGTCAACTACTCAGCGTTGATATGGGTGCCAAACAATGGCGCTTTAAAAGCAATAACGGCGTGCATATATTAGTGCATTTACACAGCGATGAGCCCACGCTAACGAACAAGGCAAAACTATCGGCGCTTAATAGCCCCCCTGTACGCAAAGGGATGCAACTCGCTTACTTTGACCTACGCCAGTTTAAATCGGCACCTCGGGTCGCTATGATAGTGACCCATACACGTTTTAGCGCAGAGATATTATTTAGCCACAAGCAGGCACATTGCGCTGAGCCTTTGTTATTCATTTATCACAAGAAGTAGATTTCATGAGCATCATTCTTTACGGCATTAGTAATTGCGACACCATAAAAAAAGCGAAAAAGCACTTAGACAACTTGGGCGTCGATTATTCATTTCATGATTATCGCAAACACGGTCTCGACAGTAACCTGGTGGCTCAACTCGAAGCCCTGTTTGGCTGGCAAACCATGGTCAATAAACGAGGCACCACCTATCGCCAACTCAGTGATGAACAAAAACAGCAGCTTGATAAAGACAGCGCCTTGGCATTAATGGTTGAACACCCGGCGTTAATCAAGCGCCCTATTTTACGCACTGACGATCAGGCATTAATTGGCTATAAAGCGGCCGATTACGACAATATGTTCGCTAAGAGCTAATTATGAGTGATGTCATCAACCTAGCTAAAGAGCTAATGCGCCGGCGCTCAGTGACCCCTGATGACGCCGGTTGCCAGCATGTGATCAGTGAACGTTTAGCCAAGGTGGGCTTTAACAATGAGCCGATGTTCTTTGTTGATACCCTAAACACCTGGTCACGACGTAATAATCAGCCCCCCAATGTCTGCTTTGCTGGGCACACCGATGTGGTACCTACCGGCGATGAGAGCCAATGGCAATTCCCACCCTTTGCCGCTACAGAGCACGATGGTTACTTACACGGGCGCGGTGCCGCTGATATGAAAGGGTCATTGGCAGCGATGGTGGTAGCAACCGAGCGTTTCGTAAAAAAACACCCTAATCATAAAGGTTCAATCTCATTTCTTATCACCTCTGATGAGGAAGGACCCTTTATTAATGGCACCACTCGAGTTATCGATACACTGCAAGCACGTAATGAGCACATAGACATGTGCATTGTCGGCGAGCCTTCATCCACAAATAAATTAGCTGATGTTGTTAAAAACGGCCGCCGTGGCTCATTAACTGCGTTTTTAACCGTCAAAGGTAAACAAGGACACGTAGCTTACCCCCATTTAGCCGATAACCCCGTCCATCGCGCCACTGGTTTTCTAGAGGCTTTGTGCGCTGAAAGGTGGGATGAGGGAAACGCATACTTTCCTGCCACCAGCATGCAAATCTCCAATATAAATGCAGGAACCGGAGCCGGAAATGTAATTCCAGGGGATTTAGAGGTGCAATTTAACTTTCGCTACAGCACCGAAGTAACGGCACCACAACTGCAGCAACGCGTTGTGCAATTGTTACAACAACACCAGCTCCCCTATGAGCTCAGTTGGGTGCACAATGGTGAACCCTTTATCACTGAGCCGGGTGAGCTGATTGACGCTGTCCAACAAGCAATTCATAGCCAATTGGGTTATCAAGCCGAGTTACAAACCAGCGGCGGTACCTCTGATGGCCGCTTTATCGCCCCCACAGGGGCAAAAGTCGTCGAGCTTGGGCCGCGTAATGCAACTATTCACCAAGTGAACGAATGCGTCAGTTGTGCTGATTTAGACAACCTTGCGCTCATTTATGAGGGAATTTTGGAACGTTTACTCACATGAATCTAGCGATGTGCGCCACAGGGCGAAGTGACGAGCACTTAGTCAGTTATCAACAGCAATCTGTCCACCATGAGGCGCTAAACGATTTGAAGCGGTTGCAGCGCGGGGCTGCAAAGGACGGTATTGATTTACGCGTAGCCTCGGCGTTTCGTTCGTTCTCACGCCAAGCTGCTATTTGGAATGCAAAATTTAATGGCCACCGCAGTGTATTAGATATCAATGAGCAGGTAGTTGAGTTGTCGCACCTCAATACTTTGCAACGATGCCAAGCTATTATGTTATTTTCAGCTCTCCCCGGTGCCAGTCGGCATCATTTTGGTACTGACTTTGATGTCTGGGACAGTGGCGCTGTCAGCGACGACTATGCGCTGGCATTAACGCAGCAAGAATATGCACCCACAGGGCCTTTTGCACAGTTATCTCAATGGTTGGATGAGCACATGGCCGAGTACGGCTTTTACCGACCGTATGATTGTTATCGCGGAGGTGTGGCGCCGGAGCCGTGGCACATTAGCCATATAACCAGCGCCAGTATCTTGCTGCCATGGCAAAATCCGAGCACCATCGCCGATGCCCTGCGCGACAGTGACGTGGCTGGCAATGAGACAATCATGGCGCACCTCGATACCCTGTGTACGCAGTTTGTTACTAATGTTGGCCCTGTTTTTGCCGCGCGATAATAAACACGCCAATTGCAGCCACTAATACGGCGGCACTGACCATGGCAGTGCCATCAATGCGCTCACCGAGCAAGACAGCCCCACCTAACATCGCCAGCGGCGGTACGCTGAGTTGCATCACCGCCGCTTGACTGGCTTTAATGCGCTGGATAACCCGATACCATAAGGCATACCCAAGCGCTGACGTTATAGCGCCCGAGACGAAAGCAAGCACAAGCCCTTTGGGGTGAGCAAATAATGTTTGTTGAGATACCAATACTCCAACCATAATTAGCAGTGAAAGCATTGCCGCACGTTGAAAATTATCTGCACTTGCCAAGGTCGCGTCTTTGCGGCCTTGCCCGAGTATACTGTAGCTGCCCCACGCGACACCGGCGACTATCATAATTCCGCTATACCCTAGATGCACATCCGTGCCCTGTGGGCTCAGCAAAATGAAAAAGGCTGTCATCGCCACCAGTAGCATCACCCATTGCAAAACGCTGAAGCGCTCTTTGTGTAACAGGGCCCAAGAGATCATGCAAAACTGCACCGCACTGAACAGTAGCAAGGCGCCTAGGCCAGCATCTAAGCTAATGTATGCAATCGAAAAAGCAAACATGTAAACGGTTAAGCTTATTGCCCCGAGCCAACTGCCCCCTGTTGCCCGCACCGATTTTTTTTGGCCTTGCCGACCCGTAGAGCACATCACCAGGAGTGTTAACATTAAAGCGCCGCTAACGGTGCGAATGGCGGCAAAGCTCAACGGATCAATATGCACCATGGCCAAGGCCTCACGATTGAGTAAGGAATTAGCAGCAAATGCGAGCATGCTCAGCAGCGCATACAACCAAGGAGCATACCGAGAGAGTGAAGGCATAGTGGTTTCCATGTGTGCTTAATTATTTAGTAGCAGACAAGCAAAAACGGTAAAATTTTTCACGGCTAAGGGCATTAAAAACCCAATGGTGCTTCACACCAACGATAGGCTGGCGTGTTAACCCCCCGCTAGCTTTGCCGATACCGACTGAAAAAGCGCCCGATACGCTCCATCGCTGGTCGTAACTCATCTTTGTGCGGCAGGAACACAATGCGGAAGTGATCCGGCTCAGGCCAGTTAAAACCGCGCCCATGCACCAACAGAATTTTCTCTTGCGTAAGCAAATCTAACACCATGGTCTCATCATTGGTGATATTAAAGCGTTTTGTATCGACCTTAGCAAAGCCATACAACGCGCCTTTGGGTTTGACACAACTAATGCCGTCAATATCGTTCAACCCTTGCCAAGCGATAGTACGCTGCTCGTACAAACGACCACCCGGCTCGATTAACGCATCAATGGATTGCACGCCCCCTAACGCTTGTTGAATTGCGTTTTGTGCTGGCACATTGGCACATAAGCGCATCGAGGCAAGCATCTCTAGGCCTTTAATTAAGTCTGCCATCCTTTTGGTGGGCCCGCTTAGTACCATCCACCCCATACGTAAACCCGCTGCGCGATAAGTTTTCGCCAAGCCATTAAAGGTGATCACCGGGACATCGTCGCACAACGCTGCAATAGAGCTATGTGGCGTATTATCAAATAGAATTTTCTCGTAAATCTCATCACTCAATAGTAATAAGTTGTGCTCGCGAGCGAGTGCGATAAGTTCATGCAAGAGCGCATTGCTATACACAGCCCCGGTGGGATTATTGGGGTTAATTAATACCAGTGCTTTGGTCTTATTGGTGATTTTACTGCGAATATCGTCGATATCAGGAAACCAATCGGCCTGCTCATCACAGCGATAATGGACAGCTTTCCCTCCTGAGAGCGTCACACAGGCACTCCACAAGGGGTAATCAGGGGCAGGAATAAGGATTTCATCGTCATTATTAACCAGCGCTTGAGTCACCATTTGGATGAGCTCGCTGACCCCGTTACCAATAAAGATATTATCAACGCTAAGGTTGTGTAGGCCGCGTTGTTGATAATGCTGATATACGGCTACTCGCGCCGAGTATAAACCCTTTGAATCGCAATAACCTTGTGCTGAGCTCAGGTTACGGATGATGTCTCGGAGCATGTCCTCTGGCATGTCAAAGCCAAACGCCGCAGGATTCCCGATATTGAGCTTAAGGACTTTTTGCCCTTCATCTTCCATGGCCTTTGCGGCTTGTAAAACCGGACCACGAATATCGTAACACACACCCTGTAACTTCTGGCTTTTGAGTATCTCGGACATACTTCCCCCTTAATCGAAATGCTCAGTTAGATTATCGGGCCCAAAGGGAAATTACCAGTAGCGACAGGGGGTTATTAATGAATTAATTTCAACTCTGTTGCTGCCACTGCTTCATTTGCACGACGCTACTGGCGATGACCTCATCCAAACTATCAATATCCTGCTGTAGTGACTGGCGCTCACCTTGAGATAACCCCTGCTCAATACGTCGCGCAGTATCTGCTAAGGTGATAGCACCGAATTGCGCCGCATTCGACTTTAAGCTGTGAATATTACGTATCGCTTCACTATCTTGGCTATCTAAGCTTTGCAAAAAAGCACCATGTAAGCGGGTAAATTCACTAAAGCAAAAGGTCAACGTCGCATCAAATTGATCGGCCAATAAACTTTTCATGGCAACCAGCGCATTCTCATCTATTTTTATTTCCATGATACTAATTCCTAAGGTTATTTCTTAAAGCATAAGCTGAGATTAGCAAATGGACAACTTGGAGCAAGCACTTAAAGCAATTACAATAGCGGTGTTTGCAATTTAATGGGGCATTTATGGCTCGGAATCTGTGCACTCAGTGTCACTACCCAAGCTCTCACTGCGTGTGTAAATATGTTATTGCGGTTGAAAATACCATCACTGTGTGGATTTTACGCCATCCCCACGAGCTCAGCCAAGCTAAGAGCACCACGCCGCTTCTTCAGCTCGCTTTAAAGCGAATTAATGTCTGTACCGGTGAAAACCCCAGGGATTTTTTGGCTGTACAAAGCATCCTTGATCAGGGCGTTGCGGTTGTCTACCCCAGTGAGCAAGCAAACGCCATTGAGCAACTTAGCGAGCAGCGCGGTACCATCAAGCATATTATTCTACTCGATGGCACCTGGAGTAAAGTACATCGGTTGTGGCAGTTGAACCCTTGGCTGCATGCCCTGCCTAGTTTGACTTTCGCGCAACCACCTGCAAGCGAGTACCGGATCCGTAAAGCAAACCGTGACGATAGCCTGTCGACGTTGGAAGCGACGAATTATTGTTTGGCTCAGCTTGAGGGCCTATCAACACAGCCCCTAAAGCAACTATTGGCTGGGTTCGTCCAGGAGCAGCTCAAAAACATGCCTGCGCATGTTCGTCAGCGGTACTCATCATGAGTCAGTTAATGGCAAAAAAGTACCGCCGAGGGCCTGATTATCGCTTTGGCGTTGATGTCGATTTTGCTGAAGTGCGTGCCACGTTTGGCTTTCGAGCCATATCTCTTGGCCGCTGGGTGAGCGCTGAGGAATGTCAGCGCGCCGCTAATCTAGTGTACGATGCGCTTGCGGACCTAACCCAGATTTTAGCCATCCCTCCCGAAGCGATTGGCCTGCGGCAAACCTTAACGCTGGCATTCGGTCAAGGCGGCCAGCTCGGTGTCCAAGCCCATTATCAAAGTACCACCCGGACCTTGGCATTGGCGAAAAACGCAGGCTGTGGTGCATTGGCTCATGAATGGTGGCATGCATTTGATCATTACATTAGCCGCTTTTTGTTCACTTCGCAGGTCAGCCGGCTCGCCTTTGCCAGCAAACTATGGCTGACGCGCGAAGATATCAATACACACCCCATGAACCAAGCGTTAAACTCTTTGTTCCGGCATTTATTTCTTGATGCCAGCGCGCATCATAGCTCCGATTACATGAAGCGCGCCATTGACCTTGATAATTCTGCTGGACGCCTTTACTTTGCGATGCCTGAAGAGCTTAGCGCACGCGCTTTTGAGCATTATATTCAAAGCCATACGCTGCAAAACCAGTATTTGGTCAATGGTACTAAACAAGGTGAGTTGGCAAAGCTTGGCGGCTACCCTACTGACGATGAAGCGCGCCTGCTAGCGCCCTATTTCAGCCGTTACTTTGCGATTTTGGGTCAAGCCCTAAGCCGAAGTCATGATGCTGACTAAGCCATTGCATGTACTGAGCAACCGGCATAGGTTTAGCAAAATAATACCCTTGACCGATGTCACAACCATAGCTACGCATGTACTGCGCATCGCTCAGTGACTCAATCCCTTCTGCGACCACCATCGCTTGAAGACTTTGCGCAAGGTCGCAGGTGGCTTGGCATATTGACTGATCTTTTGGAGAGTCAGCAATATTGTGCACAAACTGCTTATCAATTTTGAGTTCGTTAAAGCCTAAGTAACTTAAATATGCCAATGATGAATAGCCGGTGCCAAAGTCATCAATGGCTAATTTCACACCAATGCGTCGGAATTCATCAAACACTGTTTTAGCGTTACGCTGACCACCTATTGTCGCCGACTCTGTCAGCTCCAACATAATGCTCGATGGTGCGACCCGTTGCTCTTGTAGTGAGGTGAGAATATGCGTCGGCAAACTCTTATTGCTTAAGTCTCGACCGGAGATATTAATCGACATAACATGCTTGGGGGCGAACTCATGGAGTTTAGCCTGCAATGCAATACATTCGCTTAGCACCCATTCGGTTATTTCCATAATTTGCCCTGCCGACTCTGCAATGGGTATAAACTGGTCGGGGGTGATTAAGCCATTGCTAGGGTGTTGCCAACGCAGTAACACCTCGGCACCATAGACACTCTGATCTTGCAGACATATTTGCGGCTGCAAATAAATACGAAATTGGTTATCGCTGATGGCGGTTTTTAAATCTGAGGCTAAGCTTAAGCGCCGCTGCGAGCGAATACTGTCTTCCAAAGAGTACAGGTGCCACAACTGCCCGGGTAACCGGTCACGATATAAAGCTTGCATTGCGTAACGCACTAATTGCTCATGAGATTGAGCATGAAGTGGATAATTCGCAACCCCAAAGTCAACCTGGTCTATCAAGTGGGTATCATCAATCTCGACGCCCTCATTAAATACCGAATTGATCACGCATACCGCTTGCTCAATAGTGCTGAGCTCCAGTGTGCCACAAATCCCTAAAGCAAAAATATCGTCACTAAAGCGACACACCACAGCAGAATTCTGATGCCCCAGCGCCAATAGCGGTAACCCATCAAGTTGGTGTTCAACATGGTGGATCACCGATTTAATGTAACGGTCCGCGTGGCTAATACCAAAATTAGCGCGCGACTGCACCAACCCCCGAGGCTTAAACATAACCAGCGTGATGGCCTCATGACGAGCGCTCTTCAAGGTTTTATTGAGTAATTGCTTATTTGCCAGACCGGTTCCAGAATCTGTATACACTATCTGGCGATGGGCCATCATTTGCCCACGCTCTCGCAGCGTCATCGCAAAGCCTATCAGCAAACAGTTCAACACTAAGGCAAAGGCAAACGCGGCGTACAAATAAATGCCCACTTCATAAGGTCGCAGATAAAATAACGCTAACGCCAAGACCACTGCGGCCAAAGGTAGCCAACTAAACGCCAATAACCTGCCCCAGCGCTGCATCGGACTGTATTTAACACTAGCAATAATGGCTAACACTAGGGTTGCGGCAAACAACACCTCCATAATTACTCCTTGGTGAGCCAACGCCATAAAGGGACTCACACTCGCGGCAACGCAGCCAACCCACAACGCGGCTATAAACACTTTATGCAGGGTTTTCGCACGCTCATCTAGCCTGAGTAATCGCGATAAGAAAAGTAATAAAGAGATGCATATAATCACGCCGTTAAGCGCTGTGTAGTGAACCAAAAAGCTGTGCACACTCTGGGGAGTTAAAAATTTAGTAATGCCAACTTGGGCCAGCAGAAATATACTGCTACTGGCGATGTACAAGGCAAAAAATCCATAGTAGCCAGCGCGATAGGCAAGCCACACAGCGACACAGTAGATCACGAAGCCAAGCATCAATCCTGAGAAGGACGACCACCCAAGCCAATGCTGCTGTTGCTCTTTATTAAATGCGAGTTCTGTTTGATGCTCGAGTGCAAAAAGCGCATGGCGCTGCGCTTGTACGTGCACATACACAATACGGTCTTGTGCGCCACTAATGGCCATCGAGGCGCCAACATCACGCCCCGGTGGCCAAGCCAATGACCCTGCGGCACTGTGACTCAGCAACCGGCCATTATCAAATAGATAAAAGTCGATATTAAAAATGGCGGGGTTTTGCGCGCGCAAGTAACAGCTTGCACTGGGACAGCTATCAGCAGGCAGAGCAATCTTGAACCAATAATCCCCTCCCGCATTAAGCAGCATTGCTTCGCCCATCGCTACCATGCGACTTCCTACAAAGGGCTGTTGAGTTACCTGAGCTAATGACAGGGGCTGCTCGCTTTGCATCATCTCGACGCTGACATGCAGTTGGTCATCAGCCAGCGCACCACTATGCCCTGGAGCCAAAAATCCCAGCATAACGATAACCATGACCCACAAATGTGCGCTCAGTTTATGCTGCTTTACCATTAAGCCCCCGTGCAACTTCTTCCTTGTACAGTATGGAAGAGGTGCACGATTTTTCCATGAAATTTAAATACTTTGTATTACAGCATAAGGTTATTGCTGACCATCATCACCAATACGGCTGGCGATGGCACCGTCTTGCCCTTTGTATTTTGCATCTTCACGGGCATTATATGGCTTCTCAGCTGGGCTGGTGAGTGTTTCAAAGCTCATAGCTCCAATTTTCATGTTCGGGCGCAGCGCCAGCGGCAGCTTTCCTGAATTATAAAACTCAAGAACAATATTGCCCGACCACCCGGGGTCAATACGGTGGGCAGTCACATGAACCATTAAGCCCAAGCGTGCGAGCGATGACCGTCCATCGAGCCAACCAACAATATCAGCCGGTAAGGTCACCGATTCGTAAGTGATTGCCAAGGCGAGTTCCCCGGGATGAAGGAAAAAAGCTTCTCCTTCACCCAGTACGATTTCATCACTCATAATGGATTCCATGGCCGCGTTTAGCTGCGCTTTGGGGCCACTGAGATCAACATACGGGGCGGCATGATCTTGAAATACTCTAAATTTATTACCCAATCGCAAATCAACGCTAACGCCAGAGATGGCTTGCTCACCTGGCGTCGGGGTAATTTGAATTCGCTGCTCGGCCAAGTACTGTTTTATATGGGTATCTGATAAACGCATGGTTAGTCGTCCGTAAAAATAATCTCAACGCGCTGCTTAGCGCCCTGTTGGTAATAAAGCTCACTGGCGCTGATGCGCGCAGCGTGAGCAAAGTAGTGGCATAGCTCAGGATATTCATCACCTAAGTCCGCGCCTTGTTCCGAACATTGGCGGATGCCCATCTCAAGCGGCAGCTGCGCTAATATAGGCACGCCATAACGCTGTGCTAGTTGCAGCGCTCCATCGGCGCCAAAAATGTGGCTGGTTTCGCCACAGTGCGGGCATTGGAACTGACTCATATTTTCGATCAAACCGAGAATAGGGACGTTCACTTTTTCAAACATCTTCACGCCCTTGTGGGCATCAGCAAGGGCTAGGTCTTGTGGTGTTGTAACGATAATAGCCGCGCTGGCCGGTACTTTTTGTGACATGGTCAATTGAATGTCGCCAGTACCTGGAGGCATGTCAACCAACAAGTAGTCAAGCTCGCCCCAATCAGTTTCCATGAGCAGTTGCGACAGCGCTTGCGAGGCCATCGGCCCACGCCAGACGGTGGCATCATCGGGGTCTACCAAAAAGCCGATAGACTGCGCTTTGATGCCATGAACTTCAAATGGCAGCAAAGTATTTTCATCCTTGGCCTGAGGTTTTTCACCTTGCAAGCCCAATAACAGCGGGATAGAAGGGCCGTATATATCGGCATCGAGAATGCCCACTTTCGCTCCCTCTCGGCGAAGCGCCAACGCCATATTGACAGCACAGGTCGACTTGCCAACCCCACCTTTGCCAGAGGCCACGAGAATAATGTGCTTAATGGTTTTAAGACGCGGCGATTCTTGCAGTGTTACATCGATGTCAACACGCACATCACGTTGTAGTTGCTCGGCGATATACTGACGCAGCGCCGGTGCCTCTTGAGCACATGAAAAAGGAGCGTTGATGTGGCAATGCGTCTCGCTACTGTCACTACTAATAGCGTCTGGGGGAACCCCTACTGGAAATGCGGCGCTGCGATACGACGCTAAACACTGTTGATATTGAGACGGCCATTTTGTTGGCTTGTGACTACCGAAAAGTGCGGATTTCACTTTTGAACCAAATCCTAACATGATAACTGCATAAATAATTAACGAAGCGTAATGAAAAGTGCCGCCAAATTATGTAACATTCGGGGCATTAACACCAGTCTATTCACCCCACTGATGCTCGGGAGGCGCTTATGATCATTATAAGCCCCGATATTAGCGGGAGTAACCCTATCTGAGATGGAATGAGCACTTTATGGCAAAGAGAAAAATTCTCATAACAAGCGCCCTGCCTTACGCCAATGGCCCAACACATTTAGGCCATTTGTTAGAGTATATTCAAACTGATATCTGGGCCCGTTTTCAAAAATCCCAAGGCCATGACGCCTACTATGTGTGTGCTGATGACGCGCACGGCACGCCCATTATGCTCAATGCCCAAAAGCAAGGCATTACCCCTGAGGAAATGGTCGCCCAAGTCAGTGTTGAGCGCCAGCGTGACTTTGCTGACTTTAACATCGAGTTTGATAATTACCACAGCACGCACTCAGATGAAAATAAAGCGCTGAGTGAATTGATTTATACCCGTCTTGATACTGCAGGCTATATTAAAAAGCGGACCATCTCACAACTTTTCGATCCCGAAAAAGGTATTTTTCTTCCAGATCGTTTTGTTACTGGTACTTGCCCTAGCTGTGAGGCCGAAGATCAAAACGGTGATAGCTGTGACGTTTGTGGAGCGACCTACGCACCCACCGAACTGAAGTCACCGCGCTCGGTGATGTCCGGCGCCACTCCAGTGCTAAAAGACTCCGAACACTACTTTTTTGATTTACCCGAATTTGAGGGCATGCTCAAACAGTGGTTGCACTCAGGCTCAATTCAACAAGAGATGGCCAATAAGCTGGATGAATGGTTTGCCGATGGTCTACAGCAGTGGGATATTAGTCGTGATGCGCCTTACTTTGGCTTTGAAATCCCCGGTGCACCTGGCAAGTATTTCTATGTTTGGTTGGATGCGCCCATAGGCTACATGGCCAGCTTTAAAAATCTTTGTGATAAAAGCGACTTAGATTTCGACGCTTTCTGGAAAGAAGGTGCCGACGCCGAACTCTATCACTTCATCGGTAAGGACATCATTTATTTCCACAGCCTATTTTGGCCAGCCATGCTTGAGGGTGCAGGGTTTAGAAAACCAAGCAATATCTTTGCTCATGGCTTTGTCACCGTCAATGGCGCAAAAATGTCTAAGTCAAAAGGTACTTTCATTAAAGCGCGTACTTATTTAGAGCACTTGGACCCAGAGTATCTGCGTTACTACTTTGCCGCTAAACTCGGCAGTGGCATCACTGACTTAGATTTAAATCTCGAAGATTTTGCCCAGCGAGTTAATTCTGATTTAGTAGGTAAGGTGGTTAACATAGCGAGCCGCTGCGCCGGGTTTATCACCAAAAAGTTCGACGGTACACTCTCTAGTGATAACGTTGAAGCTGAGCTTATCGCTGAGTTTGCTGCTGCACGCCAAAGCATCGCTGATCACTACGAAGCCAGAGAATATGGCCGCGCTGTGCGCGTGATCATGGCGCTGGCGGATAAAGCCAACCAGTACATCGACGCGCAAGCTCCGTGGGTCTTAATAAAAGACGAAAATACCGCGAAGCAAGCTCATGATGTATGCAGTGTGGGGATCAACTTATTCCGCATACTTATGACGTACTTAAGCCCTATCCTACCGGGCATGGCCGCAAAAGTGAGCAGCTTCCTCAACGACGACTTAGCATGGGAGAAGGTAGACACCGTTTTGGTTGATCATAAGATCAATAAGTTTAAAGCCTTAATGCAACGAGTCGATATGGACAAAGTGAATACTATGCTTGAGCAATCAAAAGAGAGCCTCGCACCGGCGGCTGCTACGCCAGCGCCAGATGCCAATAATGGTGAAATTGATAAAGACCCTATTGCCGATGAAATCGAATTTGATGATTTTGCTAAAGTGGACTTACGCATCGCGAAAATTGCCAATGCAGAGCATGTGGAAGGTGCTGACAAGCTGCTCAAGCTAACCCTTGATTTAGGGGGCCCACGGCGTCAGGTTTTTGCTGGTATAAAATCAGCGTATGCACCCGAGCAACTCATTGGCAAGCACACAGTCATGGTCGCAAACCTTAAGCCAAGAAAAATGCGCTTTGGCCTATCCGAGGGCATGGTGTTGGCTGCTGGACCAGGTAAAAAGGATATATATATTCTTGAGCCCCATGATGGCGCCAAACCTGGAATGCGGGTTATGTAATACTGCTAAAAGGCCAGCATATGCTGGCCTTTTCAATTTAGGTCCGCTTTAGCGCTCGTCTAACGATTCATGTGTAAGCACCACTTTGCCTAAATTAGCATTATTTTCTAGAACTTGATGCGCTGACATGGCCTCTTCCCAAGGGAAGATAGAATCAATGACTGGCGCGATGTGGCCACTGTTTAATGCATCGCCAAACGTACGCTTTAGGTTATCAACCAGTTTCGCTTTATAATCGGGTGCACGATTACGCAGCGTCGACCCTATCAGCTGAGCTCGCTTTTGCAATAGCTTGGCACCATCAAATTGCTCACTATAGCGCCCCCCTAGCAGCGCTAAAACGACAATGCGACCATCCATATTGAGTACCGATAAGTCGTCATTCAAATACCCACCGGCAACAGGATCAATAATGAGATCGGGGCTGAGCCCTTCGGTCTTCATCACCTCACGCCAATTGTGTTGACGATAATTAATCGCTTTATCTGCGCCATGGGCTAAGCAAAATTGTTTCTTTTCATCACTGCCGACGGTCACGACCACCTGCGCTTGCAAATATTTTGCAAGGCTAATAGCCGCAGTGCCCACACCGCTCGCACCAGCATGTACTAAAACCGTGTGCTCTGCGCCAAAATCAGGGTATTGTGCAATGGCATCAAAAGCGGTCAAAAACACCTCACAAAATGCCGCGCCTTGAGCATGGGAGAATGTTGCCGGTTTAACAATACAATGACGTACATCGACGGCTACAAATTCACCGTATCCTCCGCCCGCGCAAAGCGCCATCACCTGCTGCCCTAACCATTGCGACGCTACGCCCTCACCCAATGCAACCACTTCTCCGCACACCTCGAGCCCGAGGATCTCACTATCACCTGGCGGTGGCGGATATTTTCCTTGACGCTGTAAAAGATCGGCGCGATTCACTCCCGCTGCGTTTACTTTTATTAACACTTGCCCGCGAGCCGCTGCTACAGTGGGCGTTTGCGCTATAACTAGCTGTTTATTTTCGTTTAAGTCAATTGTTAGCATTGTGTAATACCGTTTGATCGTAGTATGATGTAAACGTAATTTTAAAGGGACAAACCTACAACTAAAATAGTAATTACGAGCAGCCAAGGATCTTTTAGCTCCGATATTTTTATTAGAAGCACTTTTTCTTGGCCGTTTTAATGCTATCCTAAATGTCTGTTGGGAGGATAGGTTGATGACACAATATAGTGAAATAAAAGCAGTGTGCGATGAATTGCACCAAGCCGGTACACCAATCACGTTAGCAACATTGCTCGAGCGTGTAGACGGTGATCGCGCTACCGTACTCGAACATTACCGTCAGTGGCGTAGCGAGGATCGCTCGGCCCGGCCACAAGATAGTCAACAGCCTACCAAAGTGACCGACTTAGATATCGAGTTTTCTGAACAGTTTATCCATGCCTTCAAAGCGCAAACACAGGCCTTTGCCGATGCGCAAGTCGAGCCCGTGCAAGCGCAGCTTGACGAGATGCGTGAGGCTGAGCAATTAGCCATTCAAAGCCTTGAAGATCTACAACAGAATTACGATCAACTTGCTGAGCAAAACGAACAACTCCAACAGCAGGTTGATGCTCGCCAGAGCCAGCTCGACGAACAAGCTGCGCAGTTGGCTGAACAAACAGAGAATATTGAACAGCTACACCAACAGGCGCAAGACACTGAGCAAGAGCATCAGCAGAAACTTGCAGGCTTGCAACAGCGTATTGAGAATTTTGACAACGACTATGCGGCTTTGGCGCAAGAGCGTGATGAAATTCAACGCCAACATGATGAGTTAAACCATCAGCACCAACAGCTCGAAGAGCTTAAAGCCCAACTCGACGCCAGCGTTGCCCAATTACAGGCGCAACTCGAAGAGCAACAGCCACTTGTTGATAAGCTGAAAAATGAAAACAACCTGCTTAAAGAACAAAGTGCAGTAGCCGCCAAGCACCAAGCTAGCCAACGCGAAGATATTCGTCAGTTGCGTGAGCAAAACAAAGAGCAAGGCGAACAACTCGGCACTATTCAAAGTGAAGCTGAGCAGGCCAAGCAAGATAATGAAAAGTTACACGAGCAAGTACGGTTCTTAAAAACCAACTCCGCTTCTACCATTGAGCGCCTTACTGCAAGTAACGAGCAGTATCAGCACAAGATCAAAGAGCTTGAAGAGCAACTGGTAGCTAAGGACAGCGAGTCTGCAGACACTGTAGCTGAGAATAAACGCTTGAAAGAACAAATCACCTTTCTTAAGCAAAATTCAAGCTCCACGCTCGAGCGCCTATCTAAAAGTGCAACCTTGGCACAAAGCCGCCTAGGTGAGTTAGAGTTGAGCTTAGCCGAAACTCACGCTGAACTTGAACGCTTGCGTTCTGAGGAAGACGGTGAAAGCGCAAAAAAGAACTCGGATGATGATATGGACTCCATCCAGTCAGCATAGGATAAAAGGCGCTATTACAGCGCCTTTTTAGTGCTCACTGAGCAACTCGTTGCCATACTTCATACTCTACCAGTTCACCATCTTGATAAAGCGTGTGATGCCATAACTGCTCTTTGATTTCATAGTCAAAAACCAATTCTTTGCCTAACAAAGAAGGAATGTTGCCGTAATCAACATGCTCTATGAATGCATCTTCTGTAACCTCATATCGCCCACCAGCGGCATAATGGAATTCGCCATTTTTTTGCGTGATGTAATTAAAGTGGCCGCCACTTAGGACCTTTACTGAGGTCACATCAGGAGCCTCAGCATAGAACACCTGTCCCTCACTGTAATACTCCCCTTTAACAAATTGCCAGCTCCCCTCTAGCGGGTGGGCCTCGGTGACATGAGCCACAAATATACAGGTAATTCCAACAATATATTTCAACATAAACCTTCCTTTTTTAGTTACAGGATACGGCCCTTTAAGGGTCAGTAAAAGTGAAAATTGCTCACTATCACTGCTGGAAATAGCCGTTATTTTCTAGTGAGTTAGCTATATACAGTAGGCTAAGCTAGAGTAAATAACAGCAGTAATAAGGGGTATGACCTGAACATGAACCTAAGACAAATTGATTTAAACTTGTTGGTCTATTTGAATGTGTTGATAGAGGAATGTAGTGTGTCTGCGGCTGCAAACCGCCTCGCTCTTACCCAAAGTGCGATGAGTAACGCGCTCAAGCGGTTGCGTGACTTATTCGCTGATCCACTCCTTGTGCGCAGCGGCAGCACCATGCTATGCACGCAAAAAGCATTGGCACTCAAACCCGAACTCGAACAATTCATCGCTCTCGCACAAGGGATCACGTCACAACAGCAGCCTTTTGATGCCAAGACAAGTAGCCACACATTCCGAGTAATGGCCAATGAATTTCTTGTCAGTTCGATGTTGGTGCCGCTGATCAAAGAGCTCTGTTGTCATTATGCAGACATCCACATAGACTTAGTTAATCCCAGTGATGTCACTCTCAGTGAACTAGAGCAAGGTCAGGTAGACATCGCTGTAGACCGTTTCATGCGCCTACCGTCTTCATTCCATCAAAAAACCTTGTGGCGCGACAATTACTGTTGCCTGAGCGATCAGTCACACCCAATACAACAGGATACCTGTTTGGAGAACTACTTATCAGCACCACATATTTGGCTTAACCGCAGTGGCTTTGGGCCTGAACCCTTGGTCAAAAATCGTGAGCCACAAAAGCTTGGCTGGGTTGATCAGGCGCTCATGCAACTGGGTGAGCGCCGGAATATCCGTGTTTACGCACGTCAACATAGTTTAATACCGAGCCTGTGCGAACATTCTCAGCTTATTGCTACGCTACCGAAACGCTTAGCTGAACATCTGGTCGCGACGAGCAGCCAAAAACTCGCTATATGCCCGGTGCCCTTTCCCATCGTGCCCATCAGTGTATCCATGCTTTGGAGCCCGCTTGTCCATCATAACAATGCCCATATTTGGCTCCGCCAACAACTGCTGCAGTTTGCACATTGATTTCATCAATACTAATAATGGATACCACCCATTTCATAAATATCACTTTCACCCATACAGTTATAGTGACGCTGACAAAATGAGCCATAACGGAGGCAACTATGCAACAACGACACTACACCCACTATGACTGCATCCACATTAATGCTGATCTTGATACCTTTATTCGTGCTCAGTTAGATGCTTGCGGCAATGCCATCCATATTGAAGAATTTTATCAAGCACTGGCACAACTGAATGACGAGTTTGGCGGCCATTGTCGTGCCTGTGGCGATAATACTTTAACATTGGATGCTCTGCGCGAGCACTATCCTAACGCTGCCCAAGTAGACTCACGTGCTGCAGATATTCTCGATGAAGACAATTGTCCGGTTCCCGTGAGCATTTTATTTGTCATGCTTGATGAGTTAGGGCTGGCACCGAAATTAGGCAATACCGATGCGGTTCGCTTACGGGCACGACAGTTACTGCGCGGCGCGATTGCGGCTTAGATATTGCTCAATCGCCGTGATCACCGCGTCTGTGGACACCTGTGGCAGTTTATGAGTACGGGTGTCGAGTTGAAACAACTGCGGGTAGTGGCTGATGACATACTTAAGCGCGTGAAATAACCGCGTACTTGCTTGGTCCAGCCCTAAGTGTTGTAGCAATAACACACCCGCCCATAGCGTTGCACAAGGGTTGGCAACACCTTGGCCTGCGATTCGTCGAAATGGACCATGACTAGGCTCAAAGATAGCCATCTCGTTATTACAATTAATGCTGGGAATAATGCCTACGCCCCCGACCAGCGCCGCCCCTAAGTCGGCAATCAAATCCCCTGCGAGATTATTACACACCAACACGTCAAACTCTGATGCGTACTGCGGTAAACGTTGCATTACCCGATCGAGCATCATGAACTCGACTTCAATACATTGGCCTGTGTTGCTACATAACTGGTAATACTGCTTGCAGGTGCTCAACGTAACCTCATGGTGCTGTTGCAGGTAGGCCAGCGCCCAACGTTGGAATTGCCCTTCAGTAAGCTGCCAAGCATTACTTTTATGTACAATAGTGAGCTTTGTGCGATGATGCGCTAAGGCATAGCTGAGTGCTTGCGCGACCAGTCGCTCGGTCGCGGCTTGCGAGCAGTTTTTTATCGCTAAGGCGCAGTTATCAGCAAAGCGGAGCTTGTAATAACCTAGCTCCTGCTCCAACACCTCGATTAAACGCGACGCATCACTGCTTTGGGCAGCCAGTTCAATACTTGCAAAGCTATCCTCACTGCACTCACGAAAGACTACCATATCAATAGCGCCACTATTTTTCAGAGGGCTTGGCAAGCCATCGAGTGCTTTAATCACACGCATATTGCAAAATAAATCGAGCTCTTCACGTAAAGCAATGTTCAAGGAGCGAAACCCACCGCCAATGGCACTGCTCATCGGCCCTTTTAAGGCTACTTTGAGCGCTCTTAGCTGCGTGATTGTGGCCTCAGGAAACCACTCGCCATCGCCTTCTCTAGCCGCTTGCTCACCGAGCAATAAAGCATGCCAGTCAATGCCGTACTGACCATGGTAGGTAAGCGCAACCACCTGATCAATCACGGCGCGTACATACGGCATTATCTCCGGGCCGATACCATCGCCATCAATATAGCCCACCTCGAAATTATGCATCATAATGATTGTAATAAAGTTCAGCTTACAGAGATCTTGTTATAACAATCAGCAGTACAATTCGCTAATCAACCGTGACTTTGTTTAGCATTCATAGGATCAATATGCGCATTTATGTTGCCATCATAGTCTTGGCCTTTCTAACTCCCTGCACTAGTGCAGACACGCACTGGCAATTGAACTTCGAAAGCTATGCAAGTGATGAGCGCCAACAACAGCTACAAGCGTGGGTAAATACCGCAGTAGACAATACCCACAAACAGCTTGGAGCCCTTCATTATAAGCATGTTGAAGTGAACATTAGTCAACCTGTGTTTACCACTGAAGCTGTGCCTTGGGGGGAGATAAAACGCGGGCCACCGGTGCAAGTGGTGCTCGAAATTGGACGTTTTGCCGATATAAAGCGTATACGCAAAGACTGGACTATTTATCATGAGTTGGCGCATTTATACATGCCCTACCTCCCCGCTGAAGACAGGTGGTTAAGCGAAGGGTTTGCCACTTTGATGCAAAACTACACCATGCTCCATGCAGGAATATACAATCGCGGGCAATTCGAACACCGCCTACAAGCCGGGTTAGCACGCGGTAAAGCTGACACACGTATCCAGCAAGGGCCGCTTAGTGAAGTCAGTGGCAACGCCAAGCCTATCAACGTGTTTATTGGTCTGGCGTGGCCTATTTTATTGAAGTAGAGAATGAACTCGCACGCCACAAGCTGAGGCTAAGCGATGTCATTGCACGTTATAATCACTGCTGCTTTCGCCCACGCAGCAGTGCCAAAGAATTTATCAGTGCCCTTGATGGCATCGTAAGAACAAGGGTGTTCTCAAATTTGTATAGCCGCTATCGATTGCGCTGTGACTTTCCTACTATCAAACAGGCCCACATAGCGCGCTTAACCATCAGCGCGGTCAACCTGGGCGCCGCCACTGTGCAATAAGGGCGTTGCCGTAATCACGTGCCTGAGCGCTGGAGCTCGATGCAAGTGGATTCATAAAGCCATGCTCATAGGCACTGCGATGGCAATGGATACGCGGGTGTGACAGTGTCGCCATCAGCTGTTTAACGTCAAATGCACTTTCATGACGAGCAAAAATAATGTCCGTGTTACAGCTTGGCACTAAATCGACATGATGCCTTATTTGCGTTGGGTAAAATAACAGGGCACGAGAGACATTGCGACTTTGACTTATCGCGCGCCATGCGGCACTTGCCCCCGCACTAAAACCAATGACATCAACCTGCCTAAAACGCTCAAGGGTCTGCATAACACGCCGCAAATACTCATCGTGGCCACCTTTTGCAATGAACTGCTGATAGGCCTGATGTTGCTGTGTAGCTGGCAACGCTGTGTCATTGGCACATAGCAATGTCGCATCAAGGCTCTTGGCGAGCGCTTGCGTCGCCTGCGTGTTAGAAAAAATATCGGAGAGTAACAGTAATTTAGCCATCATCCGCCCCCTGCTAAGCAAACAACGATTATAAAGCAAGCTTGATAAAGTTTATATTTATTTATGTTCTTGATTCTGAAAAATAAACAAAGCTGCTACACTCAATGAACAAGGTATTAATAAACGCAGTAAGCTTTATGTTGCGTCGGTATCCTCTTATATTGCTCTTAGGCTTCGTGCACTCGCTCGCAGCATATGCAAATGAGCGCCAAACGATACGCTGGCTGGTGTTTGACTTTGCCCCCTATTACATTATGAGTGACACACATCAAGGTGAAGGGCGAGATGAGCAAACCATCGCCCTGTTGCAGCAACAATTGCCTAATTACCGGTTCGACTATGTGCATATCCCAGGCAGTCGTGCTATCCATGAGCTAAGCAACCCGCAAAATACCTACTGCATCTTATCCTTGTACAAAACCCAGCGTCGCCTGGACAAACTGTTGTTTACTAATAACGCTTCAACTGTGGGACTTTCTCCTGCATTGGTGATGCGTAAGAAGCTTGCTAATACGTTAGGGTTGGTAGAAGGTGAGCCGGTATCGCTGAGCCAATTGCTCGCTGAGCAAGGCCTGCGGTTAGGGTTACCGATGAACCGCTCTTATGGCAAAGAGCTTGACCACATCATCAACCACAGTCCGCGCAGCAGCCTAGTCACCCGTCCGGGCAAGGACGTACTCGCCAGCCTCACTTATATGTTGATCAAAGAACGGCTCGATATGCTCGTTGGTTACCCGAGCGAGCATTACTACTTGGCATCAAAAATGGGAGTGAAAGAGCAAATGGCTATTTTTCCTATCGCCGAGGTCGCCGCCATTAGTCACGGCTACGTGGGGTGCAGCAATACTGCCTTGGGATCTGAACATATTGATATTATTGACAGCGCGTTAGAAAAAATAACAGCAACCGATAGCTACGAGCAGGTAATGATGCGCTGGCTGCCACCACAATTGAAGCCACGCTTACAACAACAGTTGCAAACGCGGCTAAAAGCACAGTAAGTCGAAAATATTACTTACGTACACCTTCTATCGATAGCTCGATGTCAACATGAGTCGATGCTGGTCCGAGGTTATAATCAATATTGTAGTCTTTAAGCGCTAACTGGGTATGCCCTAAAAAGCCGACGCGGTAGCCACCCCATGGATCATCCCCTTCACCAATTTTTTCTATATCGAAGCTAATGGTTTTGGTTACACCATTGAGGGTAAATTCGCCCGTTACTTTACCATTAGTATCATCGCTAAAGCTGATATCGGTGCTTTTGAAGGTCGCTTTAGGGTGCTCACCAACATTTAAGAAATCGTCACCACGCAAGTGCTTATCACGCTCAGCATGGTTAGAATCAATACTACTGGTGTCTATCACAACATTGATCTTTGACTCGTTAGGTTTATCAGCGTCATAGCTGAAGTCGCCTGAGAAAGTATTAAAGCGGCCATATAACCAACTATAACCTAAGTGCTGAATTTTAAAGTTAACAAAGGCATGCGCCCCTTTGGTATCGATCACATAATCAGCAGCAAGTGCGGCTGAACTGGATGTGAGTAAAGCGGCACCAAGTGCAAGTTTAGTAAGTGATTTATTCATGATTATCTCCTTTTGTCGCTTTGAGCATACGCGTCAAAGTACGATCTCGATTAATAAAGTGATGTTTAAATGCCGCTAGGGCGTGTAACGCAGCAAAAATAATTAAGCTCCAAGCCACATACTCATGGATTAATCCAGAGATATCCTCTTGGTTATCAATGAATTCGCCCATTGAAGGAACAGTGAATAACGAGAACACCTCGACACCGCGCCCATCTGCAGTTGAGATTAAATACCCGGTCATCAGTAATGCAGCTAACAACACATAGAGTAGCCCATGGGCGATGTGTGCTAGGCGGTTTTGCCATACCAAGGTCGGATCAGCCGCGCGCGGAGTCACCTGGGTAATACGCCACACTAAGCGCAGCGCAAACACCAGTGCTAGGGTAATACCGATGCTTTTATGCAAATCCAATGAGCCTTTGTACCAGCTGTCGTAGTAACTCAAATCAACCATGTACAAGCCCAATCCAAACAGCCCAAACACAGCTATAGCGACTAACCAGTGCAGAAATATAGCTATCCATCCATAGCCATATTGAGTATTTTTTAACATCGCTCATTCTCCTTAATAACTGCTAATAGCTTAAATCAGCCGTTGAGAAAAAAACATGGCGCTGGCGCAATGCCAAGTGTGCGTAAATGCACAAAACTTTATTCACCATCGCTGAAAGTGCGCTTAAATAGCCAATCCTCCACTTCTTCGCCATTGATATAATGGCCGTTATAGCCTTGGCAGTGCTGAGTGAAACCCTGCTTTAATAGAAGCGCTCGTGACGCCTCATTGCCGGCAGTAACTGTGGCTGTATATTCGCGCAGACTAAACTGACTGTGCCCATGCTCAAGCAACGCATGCAGAGACTCACTCCCCAACCCTTGCCCTTGGTATTGTGGTAGGAGCATAAATCCTAACTCTGCTAGGTGCTCACTGTGACGATAAAACCCTGTGACCCCGATAAGCTCACCGCTTCGCTTTGCAATGGCCCACGTATACCAACAAGGCTGCATACTCGTAGGGTTTAAACGTTGTTGAAAGCGTTCTTGCACCTCATCAATATCCCCTATATCCGCCACATAGCGCATCACCTCGAGGTGTTGATGTAAGGCATAAAATACTGGCCAATGTGCTGCTCGCAATGGCTGATGTTGTAATCGAGACGAATGAAAATCCATTAATGACATGCTCTAGTGCTCCAAAAAAGCCGAGCGCTAGGCTCGGCTTCGATACGTATATAACGCGATAAATTATTAAAGCTTTTTAATACCCATGTTGTATAGAGTAAAGCCATAAATATCAGCGTATTGCTCAATGGTTTTACTGGTTGGTGTGCCAGCACCATGCCCGGCATTGGTTTCAATGCGGATCATCACTGGATTCTCACCTTGGTGCTTATCTTGAAGCTCTGCTGCGAACTTGTATGAGTGCGCTGGAACCACACGATCATCGTGATCGCCTGTGGTAATTAAAGTTGCAGGATAGTGCACACCTGGTTTTACATTGTGAACCGGTGAGTACCCTTTTAGGTAATTAAACATTTCTTTGCTATCTTGCGCCGTACCATAGTCGTACGCCCATCCCGCACCTGCGGTGAAAGTATGGTAGCGCAGCATATCAAGAACACCGACCGCTGGCAGTGCTACTTTGAATAAATCAGGGCGCTGGGTCATTACCGCCCCCACTAACAAGCCACCATTTGAACCGCCACGTACAGCAAGACGCTCACTGGAGGTGTAGTCGTTATCGATAAGGAATTCTGCGGCAGCAATAAAGTCATCAAACACATTTTGTTTTTCTAACTGGGTGCCCGCTTTATGCCATTTTTTACCGTATTCGCCGCCACCGCGTAAATTAGCTACCGCGTATACTCCGCCCTGCTCAAGCCATGCAGCCGTTGTGGCGCTAAAGCGCGGCGTCAAGCTAATATTAAAGCCACCATACCCGTATAAAATAGTAGGCGCCTCACCGTTGAGCTTAGTGCCTTTTTTATAGGTGATGATCATGGGTACTTTAGTGCCGTCTTTAGAGGTGTAGAATACCTGTTTAGACTCGTACTGTGAGGGGTCAAATTTAGCACCTGACTCTCTATAAACCTGAGATTCTCCGCTTTGTACGTCAAAGCTAAAAATAGTGCCCGGAGTCTTATAGTTAGTGAAGGTGTAATACAAGGTCTGTTGCTCTTGTTTACCGCCAAAGCCAGAGGCCGTGCCGACACCTGGCAGGGCGATTTCTCGCACTAGCTTACCGCTTTTATCAAACTGTTTAACTTGTGAAATGGCATCGACCATATAGCGGGCAAAGAAATAACCGCCGCCCTTTGATAGGTTGAGTACATTGTCTGTTTCAGGGATCAGGTCTTGCCAATTTTCAGGAGCTGGGTCCTTCGCATCCACCGTAACCACACGTTTGTTCGGCGCATCTTTGTTGGTTACTAAAAACAGTGTGTCACCTTCGTTGTCAATGACACTGGTGTCATAGGTAATATCATTAATCACCGTGACCAGTTCACTGTTTTCATCTGTCAAATCTTTAATAAAGAGCTTGTTACCTGATGTAGATACCGCTGCGGAAATAACCAAGAAACGCTCGTCCGAAGTCACCGCTGCGCCAACATAGCGATGCTTTTGCGCCTCAGTGCCACCAAAGATAAGTTGATCGTCTTTTTGCGCCGTACCTAGCTTGTGGTAATACAGTTTATGCTGGTCTGTTTTTGCTGACAGTTCGCTGCCTTGTGGCTTGTCATAGCTTGAATAATAAAAACCGTCGTTGCCTAACCAAGAAATACCGCTGAACTTAACATCGACTAAGGTTTCACCCAGCTGCTTTTTAGTCTCGGTATCAAGCACAATCACTTTACGCCAATCACTGCCGCCCTCTGAGATTTGATACGCTGCTAAAGAGCCATCCTCACTAAAGCTAATGCCAGCAAGCGACGTCGTGCCATCTTCACTAAAGGTGTTAGGGTCTAGGAAAATTTCTGCCTCACCGTCTCCTTTTTGACGATAAAGTACGTATTGGTTTTGCAAGCCGTCATTTTTGTAAAAGTAGGTGTAGTCACCTTCTTTAAAGGGTGCGCTGACTTTTTCGTAATCCATTAGCGTCTTAAGACGCTCTTTTAGCTCGTCTCGGTAAGGAATTTGCTCGAGGTAGTCAAAAGTGACTTGGTTTTGTGCCTCAACCCATTTAGCGGTCTCTTCGCTCATATCGTCTTCTAACCAACGATAGGGATCAGCAACTTGCTCGCCAAAATAACTATCGACAACGTCGCCTTTGCGAGTGTCCGGGTAGTTTATCTGGGCGACCTGTTTTTCAGGCTGTTCTAGTTGTTCATTTTGCTGTTGTGAAGCAGGCTTTTCGCTGCATCCCGTTAGGGCAATGCATACCGCAACTGCGAGAGATTTTTTAAGCATAATTTTTTCGTATTTTGTTGTTAGAATCGAAGTTAAATTAGCGCTCTAGCTGTCTATTGTCCAGCGAAGCGAGACAGTTTCGCGTTGAATAGTCCTATAAAAAAGAAAACCAACCTGAATATTCAGGTTGGCTATCTGGCTGGTTGCATGCCTGTTAACTTATTATTAACTCAAAACTGGCTTTTTTGCTCAACTTTTTAGTTATATAGCGACATTCAACTATATCATTGAGTAATTTTGAATAATCACCCCGTACGTCGGCCTTGCCCTCTGCTGACTCAACCAAGCTAACTTTCAGGAGTCGATTTACCAGTGAACTTGTCACGCATATCAAGCATTTTGGTAACCCCCGCTCCCAGTTTCATCAACGTTGAGAGTTTTTCAGGGCTTAACCGTTGCAGCTCACCGGCCCACTGAGTGATCATTTCCAACAAATCATGAATTTCCAGCATACGCTGCTGGGCGTATTGCTCTGCCTGGTTATTAGGCTCATCAAGAAGGTTATCGCGCAATAGGCTTAAGGTTGGGTCAATTTCACGTTTTTGGCGCTGCTCAAATACGCGATTAGCCATTTGCCAAATCGTCCCTGCTGGTTGATAGTACTCTTTACGATCCCCTGGCTTATGTTTGGTGGCGATCAACTGCCACGAATTGAGCTCTTTAATGCCCATACTGACGTTACCACGGGAAATATGAAGCGTCTGCGAAAGTTCATTCGCACTGAGTGGCTGTTCACTGAGTAGCAATAGCGCGTACATTTGCCCTATTGTGCGATTAAAACCCCAGCGGCTTCCCATCTCTCCGCAATGCATGACGAATGCTTGCATCTTTTCAGTCAATTCCATGCGCGCTGCCTTATTTTCTGTATTTTCTGAAATTATCAGCATTTATGGGGGATAGCGCAAGTGTGAATGTTAACCCTGAGTAAACCACAAAGAAATTGTATTAATTTTAGACAAAATAGTCGTTTTTCCTCTTTACATCACGAGTAGATTGATTAAAATCTCGCCTCTTCAAAAAGGAGTGTGAATGTTTAACTACAACGGTACAAATGGTTCGTATCAGCTCAGCTTGCAAGAACAAATCGTCACGGCGTCTTTTGTTGGCGCGATTAATGGCCGCATGCTCGAATCATTCGCATCGCAATTGCAATCAATCATCAACGACAGCGCGTTGACCCATTGGGGTTACATTAGCAACTCTCAGCGTTTAAGCGCCGCAACCCCAGATGCGCAGCAAAAGATGATTGCACTGGCTAAGCACATGCGTGCTCATGGGTGTCAAGCTTCGGCCTTTGTAATTGACTCGGCGATTGCCATTAGCCAGCTAGACAAGGTACGTCAATCGCTGCATTTAGAAGGCAACACCCGCGATATCATCTTCAGCTGTTATGATGAAGCGCTGCGATATGTAAAACAGCAGCTTAATCCCTTGGTGCTGGGCAGCTAACACGAATGTGCAAGTCAGCTCGCCAGAGTTGACTTTCACGTACACCTCTCTAAGCTGCGCTCATCACCATAGAGTTTAAGGAAGGGTTATGAGCGAGCAACACACATATCCAATTGGTATCGCTGGACAACCATGGTCGAGCGAACACCGTCAACAATGGCAAGCACAACAAACTGTTCAGCGCAGCTACGCCGATGAAGTGGTAACGAAAGTTAAGGCACTAGCCAGCAACTGGGATATCATTGAGTATGGGCAGTTACCCTATGAGCAAAGTTACCCCTTGTTCGCACTGAAGCATAAGCAGTGGCAAAAAGGCCGCCCTATTGCCTTAGTGACAGGTGGCGTACACGGCTATGAAAGCAGTGGTATTCACGGCGCTCTCGCCTTTGCCAAGCAGGTTGAGCACGCGCAAAGCGCTCACTTCAATATTCTCGTTGTGCCCTGCATCAGCCCTTGGGGTTACGAGACGATTAACCGCTGGAATCCGGATGCCAATGATCCGAACCGCTCATTCTTTGAAGGCTCTTCGGTGCCTGAAGCGCAGTTGTTGTTAGACTTTATCGCTCCTTTTAGTAGCGACATTCTGCTGCATATTGATTTGCACGAAACCACTAACAGCGATAATTCCGAGTTTCGTCCAGCACTTGCCGCACGCGAAGGAATCGTAAACCATAATTGGAATATCCCCGATGGCTTTTACCTTGTCGCCGACAGCGAGCGTCCGCAAGCGTCATTTCAGCGCGCGATTATCGATGCCGTGGCCAAGGTCACGCATATCGCCCCTGCCGATGAGAATAACCAGCTTATCGGCGCTGATTTGGTGCAACCGGGTGTTATTGAATACGCTGGACGTAAATTAGGTTTGTGCATGGGCTTAACGCCAGCGCCTTACGTCACGACTACTGAGGTGTACCCAGATAGCCCGCAGGCAACTGAACAAAACTGCATCGATGCCCAAGTGGCGGCGGCCAATAACGCTATTGCCTTTGTTGCCGCATTATAATTAAGCACTCAGCGTAAAAAAGGGTCACATTCAGTGACCCTTTTTTTGTCTCTTTACCTTTATGAGCGTAGTAGCTCACAGTGCTTATTTGTAAAAGCGTGTTTCTTTGCGCTGCTGCGTACTCGGATCGCTCGCTTGCTCAACAACAAACGTCAAAGTGCTCACTTTTTTGGCCAGTTCGTAGCCATCAATACTGACTGTCACGGGGATCTCTTTCTGCTCTCCCGGAGCTAAAGAAAGGTCGCCATGCACCGCCAGCTTCGCCCCTTCTAAGCCAGCAATACTGATTTGATACGCTTGCTGCTGTTGGGTTTTATTGACCACCGAGATACGGTAGGGATTCTCAACCCAGCCTCGATAATCTGTACGCGACAACTCGCCCCTATCACGACTAACGTACACCTCCAAGGGTGTGCGGCTGCTCAACCACCACGCCATGACCACAAATACCAGCACCGTCATCGCTGCATAGCCCAATAGCTTCAGCCGCAGTATAGAGGTTTTACCTCCCTCCTGTTGGCGCTCACTGGTGTAACTGATAAGACCCCGAGGATAGTTAAATTTATCCATGGTTTGGTCGCAGGCATCAATACATAAACCACAGTTAATACACTCATATTGAAGACCATTGCGAATATCGATACCAGCCGGGCACACCTCGACACACAGCTTACAATCAACACAATCCCCCAGTGCGAGCTCTTCACGTACAGCTTTACGCTTGCGCGGTCCTCGGGTTTCACCGCGTTCACTGTCGTAACTGACGACCAGGGTGTCTTTATCGAACATTACCGATTGGAAACGCGAATAAGGACACATATAAATACACATTTTCTCGCGCAGCCAACCGGCATTACCGTAGGTGCATAAAGCAAATAAAAACACCCAAAAGCTGGTTAACCCACCCCAAGTAAAGGCTAGCAACTGTGAATAAAGCTCCTTGGCGGGAATAAAGTAGCTCATAAAGGTGGTTGCGGTGAAAAATGCAATGCCAAGCCAAGCTGCATGTTTGGCTGTTTTTTTAATCACTTTGCTAAAGCCCCAAGGCTGTTTGTCGAGCTTTATACGCTGATTGCGGGTCCCTTCGATGCGATGCTCAACCCAGGTAAACAGTAACATCCACACCGTTTGTGGACACATGTAGCCGCACCATACGCGCCCCAGCCAATTAGTCACAAAAAACAAGGCGAAGGCACCCGCCATAAATACCCAAGCTAGGATCATAAAATCTTGGGGAAAGAACGTAATAGAGAATATCCGGAATTGTTGTTGCGCCACATCCAGCAACACCGCCTGCTGGCCTTGGTAAGAAATCCAAGGAAGGGCAATAAAGGCAATCATCAATGCCCAACTCATAACCCTACGAATGCGTTGGTAACGGCCTTTTTGTTCACGAACATAAATAGGCCCAGACTGCTTATAGGGCTTAATGATGAGATCTTCTTCTTTAATATCGAACTTCATAATACTTGCTTGTCATTGCTTGAGAACAAGCGGGTATTCGCAAGTATTGTGCCATAACAATAAGCATTAAAAGCTATAAATTTCAGTGAGTTAAAAAATAACCTGGACGCAAAATGACGATATATCGACACCCTTATCGATATATCGACACCCTGCCTATTTTTTACTCGCGGTTGACGCCCAATTTTTGCATCTTTGAGCGCAGTGTACTCGGTGCCAAACCGAGCCGTTGCGCGGCTCCACCTTCACCGTTGATGCGTCCACCGCACATAGATAACACATATTCAATATAGCGCTTCTGCTCACTATCAAGGGTTCTTATCTCTGTGCCTTCTTCGCGCGCCGCCTCCGATAATTGCATGTCATCGATATGCACAATAGGGCCTTGCGTGAGAATAGCGGCTCGTTCGAGAATGTTCTGCAGCTCACGCACATTGCCCGGCCAATGGTAGGACTTAAGACGATTAAGACTGCGCGCACTGATACCAGTGAATTGCTTGGCCAGCTTCTGTGATAGCTTACTGAGTAACTGCGCCACCAATAACTCTAAATCTTCAATGCGCTCGCGCAACGCTGGCACCCGCAGCGGAAAGACATTGAGGCGGTAATACAAGTCCATGCGGAAACTGCCTTGCTCAACCATGGCCCATAAATCACGGTTAGTGGCGGCAATAAGGCGTATATCTACTTTCAAGGTTTGCTGCCCCCCGACCCGTTCGAACTCTTGTTCTTGTAATACTCGCAGCAGCTTGCTTTGCGCCTCTAGCGGCAGCTCTGCGACCTCATCTAAGAATAACGTGCCTTTATGCGCCAATTCAAAGCGCCCTTTGCGCCGCTGCTGAGCGCCGGTAAACGCGCCTTTCTCATGACCAAATAACTCGGACTCAATTAAGCTCGCACTAAAAGCCGCACAGTTGACCTTAACCAAGGGTGCGTTGCAACGCTGGGAGCGATTGTGTAGCTGTCGCGCAATCAGCTCTTTACCAGTGCCATTTTCACCGAGGATCAATACCGTACTGTCAGTTTTAGCCACCAGCTCAATTTGTTGCATCATTTGTTGAAAAATGACCGATTGACCCACTAAATCACTGTCTTGCCACTGTGCATTGATCTCTTCTAGTAAGTAGCGATTTTCTGCCTGCAACTGTTCGCTAAGCTCATTCACTCGTGAAAGTGCTTCGCGTAACGCCTGCTCAGTGCTGCGCTGCTGTGATACGTCACGGAATATCGCCACGGCGCCAATAAGCTGTTGATCTTTATAAATAGGGGTGGAGGTATATTCCACTGGGAATTGACTGCCATCTTTACGCCAAAACACCTCGTTGCTAATCGTCCGGGGTTGGCCGTCAACCACGGTGCGATAGATTGGACATTCACAGGCTGGATAATCACTGCCATCAGCATGGCTATGGTGGTGAAAACGGTGGATCTGCTGACCTAGTAGCTCGCTGGCTTGCCAGCCGGTCATACGCTCTGCTGCGGGGTTGATAAAGACCGCATTACCATCGCGGTCAAAGCCATAAATACCCTCTCCTGCAGCATCAAGCAGCAGTCTAGGATCATGAAGAAAGTGTTTGAGTGATTGCTCCATTACTCATTCCAAGCGAGGTAACGACATATCGTTACTATACTCGCTTGGCAAAGAGATAAACAGAGGCGGCTGACTATAATCCGCTGGTTAGGGTAATTTCACCGGGTTTGACAGCCAGAGCGAGATCAAAGCGCGATAACAGAGCTTGCTTCGGATCTTGGCTATTGAGGGTATAGACCGGGTATTGACGTAATGCTTGCGTGACGATGTCTTGCACCTGTTGCGACAGCGGTGCTAACTTGCCTCGGTATCCCATGGCATCAACGTCGGCATTAATAATGGTAAAGTCTTGCAGATAAACCGCGTCGTCATCATTGTTGAACACTGGCTTTGCGGCAATACTCAAGCGTACACGCACAGGAACTTTTAATGCCAAAGCTTGGACAAATACAGTGTTATCAACATTGAGTTGCACACTGTCGGGGTGTTGCTTAGGCCCAATATCAACGCCGACATCGTTCACTTGCATGCGCATAGGCATGCCCATAAGCTCAACCTCACCTTGCAAACGCTCACTATTAGATTGCAAGTTCTGCTCCAATTGCGTTGCACTGAGCGAATAAACCGACACAGGGGCGTGCGACGCACACCCCGCCAAGCTAAGTAACCAAACGGCGACGATTAAAAACTTTTTCATTGACTCTCCACGGCTTCGAGCACGCTAACAATACGATTAAGCTGTTGTTGTTCCCCTAGACATTGGTGTTGCTCATTAACCCCAACGGCGTTAAGCCAGGCAATAAGCAAATCATCCAGGCCATAAGCCACACCTTGGTGCTTTTCATCAAGCATGGTCACTTGCTCTTGCATACGCAAACTGGCGTCACTGGATGGACTGTCAATATTAGCTGTCACTTCTAGGCGAACAAGTAATTGTTCAGCGGCTAATGCTAGCGTGCTGTCGCTTAACCAACGCTTATCAAGCGCCTGTCCTTGCGACAGTGCACTGCGTAGCTGTCGATAGTGCGCATGGCGCTGTGCCGCCTGAAGTGTATGTAGCGACTGTTGGGCCTGTGCCAGTAGTTGCTTTTTCATATCCTGCAACGGCCGCTCTACGTTGAGCGCCGATACAGTATGCACCACTTCTTGGTAATCCCCAGCTTCCTTACATGCATTCAGTTGTTGTTGCAGTTGCGCTAACTGTTTTTGTTGCTCATTGAGCAAATCATTATGTACCTGCTGGCGCTGTTCTTTGGCCTCATCACGTTGGGCAAAAACGGCATCATTTATACGTCGAAACGCTATCCATAATTTACGTTCTTTACTCTTACCCGCGAAGCCGACTTGCTGCCATTGTTGTTGCAAGTCCTTCAATGTATGGGTGGCGGCAAACACATCTTGCTGCTGCGCCTGATGAGCCTGCTCAAGCAGAGCTTCTTTGGCACTGGCATTATGCTGGTAATAATCTTGTACGCGCTCAGCAATCGCCGTTTGCGCTTCGTTGAACGCTTTGTTGAGCTTATGATAAAGCTTGCTCTCTAACCGTTTAGCGCCGCGCCACTGCTTTAGTAGCTGATTAAATTGGGCTTCTAAAGATGCAATATCATGATCCGCTTGCTGTGCTTGAGCATCGAGGGTTTGCATCTGCGCAATCAACGCCTCGCGCTCAGCCACCGCTTGTTCCTTTTGTGCCTGCTGCTCAGCAAAGTAGTCGCGACAGGGCGCAAACGCGGTTTCGATTTGTTGTTCAAACTCTTGCTTGGCTTGCGCCTCTACGTGCGGGCCCAATAGTTGCCAGCTTTTACGTAACTTTTTCACTGCGGCTAAACGCTCATTGGCATCTTCACAAGGTGATTGCGCCAGCTCGAGCGCGGCCTCGAGCAACTGCGTTTGCTGTGATTGCCCAGCATACTGGTGCCAATCTTCAGCCTCGCTCAAGGTTGTTTTCAAGCTTTCATATTCTCGACTGACTTGTTGGCGGTAATGCTCGGTGAGCTCTTGATACAGCGTCTCTAACCCATTAAACACGCCGAAAGCAACGCGGTAGCGACCTTGATTAATTAAACGACGCAAGTCTTTTGCCTTTTTGCGCGCTTGGTTAAGGGTTTGCTGCTGCGTATCTAATAGTGGCTGCATCTGCGCAAACCATGCCTTTTTGGCTTGCTGGTATGATTGGCGCCATACGCCAGCAAGCTCTTTAGGTAAGGCCGACAAACACTGTTGAATCTCTTTCGCAAGCTCAGTCTCACGCGTAAGCGCTGCATCAAGCTGAGCTGAGGTTTCAGCAACAGCCATAGCTTGATATTCCTTTAGTCGCTCCCGCAACTGCTCCACATCTTGCTCGTAAGCACTAAGTTGTTCAACTTGCTTAAATAAACGCTTGAGCTCTTGGCGCTGACTAGTCAGCTCAGCTCCAGGCTGCAAATCGGGGCTTTGTAACATATCTTCAGCTTGCGCTACTTTGGCATGTAACCAATCGGTTTGAATTTGCTCATTTCCATCGAAACGTAACGCCATGGCATTGCTGATCTCTTCCGCTAGCGCGCTTAAATTGGCCAATGCCAACACACTGCGTTGCTGCGCTTGTTGTTGCGCCTGTTGACGCTCATATTGTTCGCCAAGAATAGCGATATGACGCTCAAGCTTGTTTTTCAAAACGGCAAATTTCTCATCGTTTTGCGCTCGCAATTCTTCATCGAGCCACTGCGTCTCTAGTTGAGCAAACTGATGGCTGAACTGAGTGTATTGAGTCGTGACCAGTTGGTAGTCGTTTTTATCGCGCAAAGCGTTCAGCTGCGCCAATAAGAGTTTACTCTGCTGCGCTACCTGTTGTGGCATGTGCGCTGCTAATTGCTGCTCTTCAATGGCCTGTGCCAACCGTGTTTTCGCTTCGCCTTGAGCATGCTTAACCAACTTATCTGCTAACTGGGCATTAATCACTAACGGACACAACTGCAGCTGCAAGGCTTCGTCTGCACCTCTGAACACCTGTTCGGTGAGCAGCGGTTTATTAAGGCGATTAATTAATTTAACTTTCGTTGCTGTGGTTTTCTCTGCTAATGCTAGTTGCTCTAACGTTTTCTCATTGGCGAAACGCTCTAAGTATCGCTCTTTATCTGCGCTCGACAAAGCCTGAGGTGAATGCAATAGCACTTCTGCCACTTTTTGATTGGCCAAGCGCTTAATACCCGGCTCGGCGTCACTTTGGCAAGCCTGCCACCACAAATCGATGTCATTGAGTTTTTTTAGTGCTGCCGAGCGCACTTTACTACTCGGGTCTTGGCTGGCCAATTGCTGCAATATAGCATGATGTTGTTGGTTATCGAGCTGAGACAATGCCCCTAGTCGCGTGCTCTCATTAGGGTGCTTCCACTTTGGTTTGAATAACTGCTTAAAGATCATTTTCACTAAACCTGGCTATCTCATTGTCTGCTTTGAACTGCTTCTTAAGTTCTTGTTTGGATTTTTGTACTAGCTCACCATTTTCACCGACGGTGAACTGCTCGTCGCTTTTAAGTACTTTGGCTTGATACAACATGACCAACTGCACCGTTTGTTGTTTTTGTTCGTCACTTAGGGGTGTCCCATCTGGCCATTTACCAGTGGCGGCACCATACTGCAGGCGCTCAAAGGTTTGCGGAGTAATTGCTTGGACTAACTGCTCAATATTCATAACTTCTTTCTTTTCAAAAATACCAAACGAACGCGATTAATTAGATACCAGATAAACCCGAGAACGATGGCGCCGTAACAGGCATTTTGCTGCCATGAGCCAGGCTCGGGCTGCTGCCAATACAATACTAAGAAACCACCAAGGAAAAAGATCAAAGCAATGAAAGATTGATTCATCAACCCCTGTTGCTTTTGCAGTTTAGTTCGCGCGGCTAAACGGCGCTGGTCTTGCTCGTTCATTTGTTCTAGAGCGATATTGCAATGGGGACAGGACTGATGTTTGTCGGAAATCGACTTTTGGCACTGTGGACATGAGATGATGGCCATGCTTACTCCTATTTGCAACTACGCGCCCATAAAAAAAGGCGCCTTCTGGCGCCTCATTGTACTGGTTTTAATTGCTCTTGTCTTTTTCCAATTTCTGCCAGTAGTCTTTTACGGAGTCTTTCATTTCTTTACGCAGTAACATGATGCCAAACAAGTTCGGCAAGGTCATCACCACGATGGCTACGGCGGCAAGTTTCCATACCAAAGTGGTGTCGGCAAATGATGCCCAAAAGAAACCGGCCACATAAAATACGCGATACGGCATTACCGAGCGCGAACCCAATAAATAGGTCATCGCCCTATCCCCGTAGTAAGACCAAGCTATCGCCGTGGAGAAGGCAAACAGCAATAAGCCTATAGACACGATATACTTACCATTGTCGCCCAAGAAGCCGCGCGTAAAGGCTTTAGTGGTCAGCTCGGCGGAGTGCACCAGAGATTTACCCATCACACTGATACTGTCGTCGACTATCTGGCCACCTTTCACTTCCACTTCACCGGTGTAGACGTGACGCTCAGTAATGCCAAAACGAAGGTCTTCAGCCACTGAACGTGAGTGCAAAATGGTGAAATCTTTATTTATAGCTTTGCCGTTAATTACGTTGATAGTGCCGTTGTAAGGCGCAACGTCACTGCCGTTACCGTTAAGGTAGTTGTAGAGATCGGTACGGTCTTCATCACTTTGGTCTGAGTAGTTCCCTTGCAGCACGGTCATTGAACTGCGCTCAAAGTGTGTATCAAATTTCTCGTTCCACACCCCTGATGACAAGATCACTAAACCGGTTAACGTACAAATGATAATAGTGTCGATAAACGGCTCTAAAATTGACACCATGCCCTCGGATACAGGCTCATCGGCTTTGGCTGACGCGTGAGCGATAGGCGCCGAGCCCTGACCGGCTTCATTCGAAAACAGACCTCGGTTGACACCTCGGTTAAAGGCATAAGCAAAGCTGGCACCTAAGAAACCACCGGCAGCGGCTGAGCCTGTGAAAGCCTCGGTAAATACCGAAGCAAACGAAGGGCCTATATTTTCGATGTTATAGAAAATGACCAAGAGCGCGCCAATTACATAGACAGCGGCCATTAGCGGTACGATTTTCGAGGTAATCGCGGCGATGCGTTTAATGCCGCCAAGGATCACTAAGGCTAGTAAGATAGATAGAACAGCCCCTGTGGCCATAGGTTCAAAACCAAAAGTGGCTTCCATCCCCTGGGCAATATTATTAATTTGCGGCAGACTACCGGTACCAAAGGAGCTAATAACGGTGGCGATGGCAAATAAAATAGCTAACCACTTCATGTTTAGGCGTTTGTCCATGTAATACATGGGACCCCCTGCCATGGTGCCATCTTCGGTTTTCTCGCGATATTTGTGCGATAGCGTTACTTCCACAAATTTTGTGGTCATGCCGAAAAATGCCGTCATCCACATCCAAAACAGTGCTGCCGGGCCACCGATGGAGATGGCCAAAGCAACACCACCGATGTTACCAGTGCCCACTGTTCCAGACAGCGCAGTAGAAAGAGCTTGGAAGTGCGTGGTATCACCCTGGTGCGATTTTTTATCATATTTACCAGAGACGATGCGCACGGCATGTTTGAAGTAGCGAACCTGAGGGAATTTTAGATAAATCGTAAAAAATAAACCCACACCAAGCAATACATAGGGGAACCAAACGGAACCACCAAGCATGGAGTCGAGGGTATCAAAGAAGTTTCCTAGGGCATCCACGGGTATATTTCCTCTTTTATTATTATGTCTAACTGCGAACTATGACAGCATCTCACAAGGTTGCGAATATGTTAAAGCATTTGTTATTAAAATGAAGCATAAAAAAGGCGCTTAAACGCGCCTTTTTGTTATCTTAGCTTATCAACCACCGCGATAATGGCGGCTAACGTGTCTTGCCCAAACTGATAGGACCGTCTGTCTGACCAGCCGTAGTCTATATCTGGCAAGTTGGCGTTGTCTTTAAATGGCATCTCTACGGTATAAGCCAAGGCTTTAAACTCCTCACCCACGGCGCAAGAAGCCACTGTTAGGTTAGCCTCACCAGGGGCATCCTTGTCATAGCCGAATTCATCTTGGAATTCTGGTGTTATAGTCAAAAGCGCATCTTTAAAGGTGTTTTCTAAATCCTCGAGGCGAGCGTTATAGCTTGGGATCCCCTCGCCGCCAGCAACAAAGTTATAAGGCAGAGCTTCATCACCGTGGATATCGAGATACATATCCAATCCAACTTCGCGCATTTTGTTTAGTACGAGGTAAACTTCTGGGCTCTGGTCCATGCTCGGTGTGGCCCATTCACGATTCAGGTTAACACCAGCAGCATTCGTGCGCAGATGACCACGCACGCTGCCATCAGGGTTCATATTAGGAACAATGTAGAATACCGCTTTAGATAGCAGCTTCGCCGCATGGGGGTCCTCGTCATCGAGTAATTTATGCAATAACCCCTCAACAAACCACTCGGCCATGGTTTCACCCGGGTGTTGACGAGCGGTGATCCAAATCGCCTTCTTATCATCGCTTGGCTCGCCAATACGCAGCACCGTCATATCGCGACCATCCAAGGTAATACCGAGGTTTTCGACATCACAGATAGCATGACTTTGTGCCCAATAAATTAAATCAAGATGACGCTCATAACTGTAAGGAGCAAAATAAGCAAAGAACACCTGAGAACACTCTGGTTCAAAGTCGATAATCAGGGTGCCGTTGTCATAACGCGTAGGCACGCGGAACCATGTTTGTCGATCATAGGACGCAACGGCTTGGTAGTCATCCCAGCCCTCTGGGTATGCCGACTCTTTTAAATTATTAATATGCAGGCAGTGTTCAACGAAAGGTGTGGTTTCTAGACGAAAGTGAAACCATTGAAAAAACGCTGACTGATTGTCTTTATTAATCTCAAGTTGGATATCCAGTGGCGATTCACAGGCGATAACCTTGATATTACCACTATCGAAATTACTGGTGATGTTCATACTTTATCCTTTCAGACATGAGAAGTAGTGATGCTCGCAGACTAGCACAGCCCCTGCAGAGCAACAATTAACAACAAAAAAGCCGGTGCGCTAAAAAGCGACCGGCTGTGAACTAATTTGGTTTTTATTAGCGTGGCAAGCTTGGGTGGGCAATTTCAGCCATGTCTTGCATACAACGCACAACCTGACAGCTGTAACCAAACTCATTATCATACCAAACGTAAAGCACAACGCGCTCACCATCAACGATAGTTGCTTGGGAGTCCACCACACCGGCGTAACGGCTACCAACGAGGTCGGTAGAGACGATTTCTGTTGAGGCGGTGTAATCGATTTGATCGCGTAGCTCTGAGTGTAACGCGGTCTCGCGTAAGAAGGCATTCAGCTCTTCAACACTGGTCCCCTTTTCCAAGTTAAGGTTAAGGATAGCCATTGATACATTCGGTGTCGGCACACGAATAGCATTACCGGTTAGCTTACCTTCAAGTTCCGGCAGGGCTTTGGATACAGCTTTCGCCGCACCAGTAGAGGTAATAACCATGTTGAGCGCAGCAGCGCGACCACGGCGCTCGGCTTTGTGGTAATTATCAATTAAGTTTTGGTCGTTGGTGTATGAGTGTACGGTCTCAACGTGACCATTTTTAATACCAAACTTGTCATTTAAGGCTTTTAGCGTTGGCGTAATGGCATTAGTGGTACAGCTTGCAGCACACACAATTTTATCTTCTGGTTTGATATCTTGGTTGTTCACACCGTAAACAATGTTCTTGATATCGCCTTTTGCCGGTGCTGTTAATAATACTTTCGAAGCGCCTTTTGATTCTAGGTGTTGGCCTAGGCCTGCTTCATCTTTCCAAATACCAGTGTTATCGACAACTAACGCATCCTCAATACCATATGCAGTGTAATCAACTTCACTTGGCGAGTTGGCATAAATCACTTGGATGTAGCTGCCGTTAGCTTTAATGGCATTACGCTCATTATCAACGGTGATAGAGCCGTTGAACGGACCATGAATTGAATCACGACGCAATAGGCTAGCACGTTTCTCAAGATCTCCATCTTTACCACCACGTACCACAATGGCGCGTAAACGTAAGTCGGCATACGGGCCTGACTTTTCGATTAACAAGCGCGCTAACAAGCGACCAATACGGCCAAAACCATATAAAACCACATCACGCGGTGCTTTTGGCTCACCTGGATTAGTGATTTCTGCAAGCTCGTCTTTTAAAAATTCTTCTAACGAGCGACCTTTGGCCGCATCTTTATACAGGAAGCTGTAAGCTAATTTACCAATATCGATACGGCCAGAGCTAAGTTCCATGTTGCTGATCGCTTCTAACACCGGGTAGCTTTCGCGCAGACGTAGTTTAGAGTCTTCAAATTGCGCCACGGTTTTGTGCGCTTTGATAATATCGATGGTGCTGGCGTTGACCAGAGGACGGCCATAAACGGCAATTTCGATACCACGGTTGCGATACAGTTTACCAATGATGGGTTGCATACTTTCAGCGTAGTCTTGGCGTTCTTGCCAGCTGTTCAAGTACTCTTGCTCGTGAGATGAGGTCATTGTTTCTGCCTTTGAAATTTGTTTTGAACGGATATAGCCCGAGGAGGGAATGTGTCATCACAAAGTGAGAGCGTGATCAAGGACAATATACCTCCTAGCAGGCGGGCATATTCTAATGCAAAGCGCGAGCAATAACCACCTCTACATTACTCTTGGGTACAAGGTGTCTCCCTATAACGCTTTGAGCTACAATAAAATCAATAACTAAAGCGGTTTTACACCAATTGACGAAAAGTAACGTCAATTCCAGCGCATAACATGATGGTGTGAGCGCACTAATACAAAGAAAAGGAATAACCATGCGACTTATTATCGGCTTGGCCTTAGTTACAACGTTGAGCGGCTGTGACTCAAGCCTGACAGTGCGGGAAGTCTGTGAGCAAACTCCGGCCATGTGTAATGACTTAAACACAGACAGTCACTGCCGTCATGAACGCGCAGAAGTGATCATCAGTCGCTTTCATGAGTATGAAAAGCCGACTTTGGAGCGAAAATACCAATTATTAAAAGACTTTGAACGCTACAGCCAATGTGTCAATCTCGCTTCAAAAATTGAACACATAAAGCTTAAAGAAAAGACCGCCTCACGTTATAAGGGCTATCACACGGCACAAAAAGAAATTAATCGCTTACTTTATGAAACCCGTGGTAGCAATCATCCAGGGCTGCTGTATTTTCACTGGTCGCGTAACAACGATAATAGTGCACTGCAAAAACTGCTGTCGATGCAAGAAGACACAAAAGTAAAAAACAGCCGAGATGCACAGTTTTACCTGGCCAGTTACTACATGAAAGTGGATACGCAAAAAACGTTGGATCACTTATACCGTAGTCTTGAGCTTAATGGTGCTGAACAACAGCCCCATCCTGAAGTGCTTACTTCACTGGTCAATATTTTTTATCAGCAAGAACAGTATAATTTGGCGTATACCTTTGCAGTGGTGGCCAAACAGGCCGGCGTGGAAAACATTGATTTTGCGCCTTTGCGCGCAAGGGCCTTAGATGACGGGCATGACCTAGAGCGCCTAGATACCTTAGCACAAACTACTTACGAGCAGATCATGAGCGGACAATTCCGCTCGCCCCGCTCATAAGTAAATCCCATAAAAAGTAAAAAGCAGCCTTAAGGCTGCTTTTTTATTACTTTAATTTGCTAGTGCCCACTTCAACACGGGTTTTTAGCTTTTGTCCGGGTCTAAAAGTGACCACTCGGCGCGCCGAGATAGGAATATCTTCTCCGGTTTTGGGGTTACGACCTGGTCGCTCTTTCTTATCACGAAGATCGAAGTTGCCAAAGCCGGAAAGCTTAATTTGCTCCCCATTTTCTAAAGCTGAGCGGATTTCTTCAAAAAACGCTTCAACTAGTTCTTTGGCATCCTTTTTATTGATCCCCAACTTCTCAAATAGGTGTTCAGCTATGTCGGCTTTGGTAAGCGCCATATCTAGTCCCTCAACGATGCGTTAAACTCTTTGGCCAATGCGGCCACGACGTTGTCGACAACTAAGTTGATATCTTTCTCTTCGAGCGTTCTATCAACCGCCTGCAGTGTCAGAGCAATTGCCAAACTCTTATAATTTGGCTCGATACCTTTGCCCTTATACACATCGAATAAGTTTAGGTCAACCAATTGATTTCCGCCAACTTTTTCTATAGTGGCTAAAACATCACCAGCATGAACCTTATCTTCCACCAAAATCGCGATGTCTCGGCGGTTCGATGGGAACTTGGATATTCCTACAGCTTCTGGAAGAACACGGCTAGCCACTGCGGCTACTTCAACTTCAAAGACATAGGCTGCACCGTTAATACCAAGCTGCTTTTGCAACTGTGGATGCACAGCACCAACAAAACCGACCTGCTGCCCATCAACAAAGATAGCGGCACTTTGGCCCGGGTGCAAACCATCACATTGCTGTGCTTTGAAACTAAAGCGCGCACTGTCATTGCATAACGCCAGTAACGCTTCCACGTCCCCTTTGACATCATAGAAGTCAACCGCGCGGCTTTGTACATTCCAATGCTCGCCATAACTTGTGCCCGAGACAATGCCACCAAACACGGCCTGCTGACGCACGCCATTTTCAGCTTGTTCATCAGCAATGAATTTTAGTCCATGCTCAAACAAGCGTACGCGTGATTGCTGACGATTTTGGTTGTACACCAACGCATTCAGTAACCCCGGCATCAACGACAGACGCATGACCGACATGTCGGCCGAAATAGGGTGCGGTAAATGCAATGCTTGCTCATCGCCATGAATGGCAGCCTGGACCTTGGGATCAACAAAGCTATAAGTAATGGCTTCTTGATAACCGCGCGTCACTAAGGTATCGCGCAAACGCTTAACCGGCACTGACGCTTCGTTGTGAGCTGTCATGTTAAGTTTCGCCATTGGCGCAACATTAGGAATATTGTTGTAGCCATAGACCCGAGCGACTTCTTCGATTAAGTCTTCCTCGATGCGAATATCAAAGCGATAACTGGGCACATCGGCCTGCCAAGTACCGTTTTTGAATTGTACGTCTAGGCCTAACCGACGCAGGATATTGGTCACAGTTTCATCATCGATATGATAGCCAATCACACGGTCTAAACGTTCACGGCGTAAAGTAACCGCTGTGACCTTTGGTAACTGCTCTGTAGCAACAGCCTCAACGACAGGGCCAGCTTGACCTCCGACTATATCAAGTAACAAAGCCGTAGCACGTTCCATAGCCTCACGTTGCAGCGCAAAATCAACTCCGCGCTCATAACGGTGCGAAGCGTCGGTGTGCAGCCCATAGCTTCGTGCCTGACCGGCAATAGCGACAGGGTTAAAGAAGGCACTTTCAAGTAAAATATCGCTGGTTTTCTCGGTGACCCCAGAGCCCTCACCACCAAAGATACCCGCCATGGCTAAGGCTTTATTATGGTCGGCTATCACTAGCGTCGATTCATTGAGTTTCGCAGTGTTGCCATCAAGCAAAACCAATTCTTCACCGGCATTGGCACTACGTACCTTAATACCACCGTCAATGGCGGCTAAGTCAAACGCATGCATCGGGTGGCCCAGCTCAATCAACACATAGTTAGTGACATCAACCACAGGGTCAATAGAGCGAATACCACTGCGGCGCAATTTCTCAACCATCCACAGCGGCGTTTGCGCATCAAGATTGATGCCCTTAATTACGCGACCAAGGTAACGAGGGCAACCTTGCTCGTTAACTAGCTCAATGCTGACTTTATCATCAATGGTGGGCGCTACTGGCGCAATCGTCAGTTCATTCACGTCCAGGTTGTTTAGCACTCCCACTTCGCGAGCCAAGCCTTTAATACCGAGGCAGTCGCTGCGATTCGGCGTTAAATCAACATCGATAATATGGTCATCAAGGCTTAGGTACTCACGTAAATCGGTGCCAATTGGCGCATCGGCTGGCAATTCCATAATGCCATCGCCTTCTTCACTGATACCTAGCTCTACAAATGCGCATAACATGCCATGCGACGGTTGACCACGCAGCTTGGCCTTTTTAATTTTAAAATCACCGGGTAATACCGCGCCGACTTTCGCCACTGCCACTTTGATACCTTGACGACAGTTAGGTGCGCCGCACACAATATCAAGTAACTCATCATCACCGACGTTTACTTTCGTCACACGCAGTTTATCGGCATCGGGGTGCTGACCACACTCGACAACTTCGCCGACAACCACACCACTAAACTGGCCTGCAGCTGGTTCTAATGCATCCACTTCCAGTCCCGCCATTGACAGCTGCTCCGCAAGTGCGTCGCTATCGATGGCCGGATTCACCCATTCACGTAACCACTTTTCACTGAATTTCATTTATCACGACCTCTTAACGGAACTGGTTTAGGAATTTCAAATCATTTTCGAAAAATGCGCGTAAGTCATTAACGCCATAGCGCAACATGGTAAGGCGCTCTACCCCCATACCAAAGGCAAAACCAGTGTATTTTTCAGGGTCGATATTAACTGAACGCAACACATTCGGGTGCACCATACCGCAACCAAGAACCTCTAACCATTTGCCATCTTTACCTTTAACATCAACCTCTGCCGATGGCTCAGTGAATGGGAAGTAAGAGGGGCGGAAACGAATTTCCATATCTTCTTCAAAAAAGTTACGAAGAAAATCGTGCAAAATGCCCTTGAGTTCAGTGAAGCTAACGTCTGTATCTACCATCAAACCTTCAACCTGATGGAACATCGGTGTATGCGTTTGATCGTAATCGTTACGATACACACGACCTGGCGAGATAATACGCAAAGGCGGTTGCTCAGTTTCCATGGTACGTATTTGTACACCACTGGTTTGCGTACGTAATACCAACTTGGGATTAAAATAGAAGGTATCGTGATCCGCGCGTGCTGGGTGATGTGCAGGAATGTTCAAGGCATCAAAGTTGTGGAAGTCATCTTCCACCTCGGGCCCTTGCTTCACCGCAAAACCCAACTCCCCGAAGAAAGATTCGATGCGTTCGATGGTCCGGGTAACGGGATGAATGCCGCCGCTGGCCATATTGCGCCCAGGTAAGGTGACATCAATGGTTTCTGCTGCCAGCTTTTGCTCTAATGCTTTTGCGTTCAGCGCTTCACGCTTTTCATTGATCGCTTCAGTCACTTGCTGCTTGGCTTGGTTAATCACTTGGCCGGCGCTCTTACGCTCTTCTGGCGCCATTTTACCAAGCGTTTTCAGTAACCCGGTAATTTCACCTTTCTTTCCAAGGTAGTTTACGCGCACATCTTCTAGGTGCGCGATTTCGCTGGCTGAATCAACCGCCTTTAAGGCGTCAGCCAAAATCGCTTCTAAGTTCATCGGATACCTGACTAGGGTGATAATTTAAAGTGTTTATTTAACCACTTATGATAACCAAAGGGCCGCTCTGATTCTAGCCCTGAGCGGCGCTTTCTATAGCTTTAAAGTGGCTTTTATAAACGGAATGGTGAGCTTTCGCTGCGCTGCCATAGAGGCATGATCGAGTGTGTCCAATACATCGAGTAGTGCGCGCATGTCCCGACTTAAGCGCGTCAATAAAAAACGTGCACAATCATCAGAGAGTTCTAAGCCGCGCATTTTCGCTCTATTTGTTAATGCTTGAGCCTTATCATCATCGCTCATCGAGCGGATTTGTAAGGTAGTGCCCCATTTCAGCCGCGATTCTAAATCCGGCAGCGTAATATTAAGCATGTCCGGCAATAAATCGGCGGAAATCAGCAACAGCTTGCCCGGCTCATTAAAACGGTTAAAAAAGTTGAATAAGGCTTTTTCCCAGGCCTCATCACCGGCGACTAAGTGCAAATCATCGATACATACCACATCAAGGGTATCGAGCCCCTCTAACACCTGAGCACCAAACTGCTGCACTTCACTTAACGACAGCAGCATACTGGACAAGCCCTGCTCTTGGGCATGGATACAGGTAGCATAAAGTAAATGCGATTTACCCGAGTCCCCTAACCCACATAAATAGGTGTATTGAAATTGCTGTGTCAGGTGTTCAAAGGCAGCTTTTAAGTGATTAACCTCTAACGAGTCTTCACCACCAAAGTAACTGGCGTAGGTCTCGTCGTCAGGTAAAGTAACAGGCAATGCCAGTTGCGAATGCTGCATCATCAGTTATTGCCACGCATACTCAAGATCGTCATTGCTAGTAGAGTAATAAAACTTATCTGGGTCGCGATAATCACTAAAGTAGGAATCAAGTGTCAGTGCTTTGCGCAAGTCATCAACACTGCCTGTATGACTGACATTTATTTCAATAAACTTTTTAGCAACATGACTGACGTTAGCATCAGTGACCACACTTAGGCTACGTAACCGCCGCAAGGCATACTCAATATCAACAAAACTGGTGGTGTTATAAAGCTTAAGCATCTGCTGCTGTGCATCATAACCAGAAGCCGCATCAATTGCATACTCACTGGCAAGGGCACTGGCTAGAGCGTCGACCATATCGAGAATAACCTGTTGCTTGTCGCCCTTGTGCCGGGTGGCCTCGAACTGATCTTCATTGGTGAAGCGCCAATCGAGCTCCCACGCTCCGGAGCGTTCATCCTTATAGAGTCTCGCTGACACAACGCGTTCTGCCATATAGCGCTGTGAAGCGATGTCCAGGGAGTCACTGAAATTTCCCCATACGTCGGTGACTTCGACATGTTGTCTGTCTTCAAGGTCGAGTAAAGGAGTAACAATGGGGAGCCCGCGACGAGAGGCACGATCCGACAGTAACTCCTCGACTTGCGGGTGGGTATCAGCAGTGAGCAGCTCCCGTCGCCAGCCATCTTCAATCGCCAACCAAATGACCACCAAAGGACGGCGATTGCCCCACAGTGGCAAACCGGCTTCTCTGACTAAGGTATTGACCTTGTTGCTGTCAAATTGCACGTTTAAGTATGATTGCCCTTCGTTATCGCCGTATTCAAATTTAGTCATATAATCGGAGATATCAGATAATGCGCCCCGCACCACCTGGTTGTTCGTTGCATCAGGCTCACCCGTGACCTTGATCACTACATTTAATAATGAGTTCTGACTTGCCGTGACCCGGCTGGCACGAGTTTTATCATCTACTGGCTGTTGATACTGGTACAGCCCTTTTACTTCTATCGCCTGACTTGAGACGGCGATAAACATTGCACATAGCAGGAATAAATTACGGATCACGTTGCTTCATACCTCAATCATAATGCCCTGATCCTAAAGCAAAGACTAAAACAAAGCAAAAGGTTCGCTAAGATTAACAACGGCTATGAAGAGAGCCTGAATATAGGCGATTAACAGTGATTGATGTATCCCTGTGTTGTGGGTCAGGATTTATCCTGACTAGATGTTGCAAGGCTGAAGCCTTACCTACAGGTGCGGTGAAAGGTGATGCTGTGTTGTGGGTCAGGGTTTTACCCTGACTAGATGCTGCAAGGCTGAAGCCTGGCCTACAGGTTTGGTGACAGATGATGCTGTGTTGTAGGTCAGGGTTTACCCTGACTAGATGCTGCAAGGCTGAAGCCTGGCCTACGGGCGGTTTGGGAGAGCGCTTTTCTACACGCAT